>NZ_JBTVPY010000002.1:174463-354576 GCF_054720805.1 Pseudomonas sp. MT3 | reverse complement strand
CAACTGGGTATCCGCTGGCAACGTGTAATGCCCGTTCGCTTACGAAGAAGTTCGTGTAGCTAAGGCTCGCGGTGTACGCATTCAGGTATTCCGCGTCGATACCCACACTAGCTGCCTTGGTTCCTTCCGTGAAGACCGGGCCGTTACCGTCCACATCATGAGACCAGGCCAAGTTCGGCTTGATGTTCACTCCTGCAATCACGTTATTGAAGTCCCAGATAGCGCGTGCGCGATAGCCCCAGGAGTTGGTGGTATAGAAACCGTGGGAGCCATAGCGTTGAGCAGCCAGTGCGGTTTCTGGAACGCCATAGATAGAGTCCCGGCCGAATCGATTGTCGAAATCATCAGTCATGGCACCGATACGGGTAATGCCTACTTCGCCGATCAGAGTGAAGCGGTCAGCACCCATCGCTTGGTCGAAGAAGTGAATGAAGGTCGATTGAGCCTGCGTGACTTCCTTGCGCTGGTACCCGTGATAGTCCTTACCCGCTTGTGCCAGCGCCACAGCTGGATCGAAGCCGCTTGCTAGGAACGGGTTAACGACATCAGTTACCAGGTGAGCAGTCAGATCGACAGTGTTCACCTGCAGAGGCATGTTGGGGCGGTAGCTGATCTCACCACTCCAGGCGGTCCCGGTAGGGAGCGTGGTGTTGAAGCTCACTCCGTAGAGGCGGATGTCCTCCGGATACTCCAAGAAGTAATTCCCTCGCCCCAGCAACATGGGCTGGACAGCGTTCAGGCCCAAAGGACCTGCCGCCGCAGCTAGGGTATCCAGCACCCCCTGACGGTCTGCTGTCTGAGTGCTCACGATCGGCAAGCGGCTGTGATAGTTCATCACGTAGGCTGCGTACTCTGCTTCGTCACCCTGCCAACGCAGCGAGACCCCCCATTGGCCCGAGTCCCTGGCGTCTCGGTCCGAGCCGCGAGGAACGACAAGCCCTTCCTGCTCGACAGTAACGCCTGGAAGCAGCCCTGCTGCCGAAGCAGCTTGGATCTGCGCGATCGAGTCGGGATCGAGGATGTTGTAGTTGCCGTCACAGCCATCCTGTACCACGTCCGTGACGGAAAAGAACGTTCCACAGTTATCGAGAACGGTCTGGTCCCACTCCAGTTGCACGAAAGCTTCAGCGGAGAAGTTGTCGGTAATCCCTTGGGACATGAAGAACATGTTTACCGGGATCAGCCCCTCTTTGATCTCAGCGCCAGGGCGGCGAAAAGCAGATACGTCGATCGGGTTGATCGAGTTGATGGAGTTGCCGATGAACGTGCTCTCACCCCAGCTCACAACCTGCTTTCCGAGGCGTACGGTGCCTGGGTTACCGAACAGCAAATGGTTGTGATACACGAAGGCATCCAGCACTTCGGCCCCCGAAGACTTGGCGCCTTCCTTGCGGTTGTGATCGCTAATGTCTTTGAACTGGCGATCTTCATCTTTCAACTCGAAGTCGTACCAATATTTACCTCGCGCGAAGACACCAAAGTCGTTGTACTTCAGCTCCACATCGTGGATGCCTTTGAAGATTTTCGAGAAGGTTTCGCCCCGTTTGAAATTGAGCCGGCCATCATCGTTGGTCTGGGTAAAGCCGTTCCCACCGTTGGCCATGCCAATCAGGTCTTTATCAGGCTTGGCAGTTCCCCAGCTTGCGCCGATAGAGAGTGATGAGTCGAATTGCCCTTCGATTTCGCCAACATTGAAATTAACCGCTTTCGCGTCCTGGGAAATCATGATGCTGGCGGCAAAGCCGACTGGGACATAAATCAATTTAAAAGCGATGGGGCTGATTTTTTTTGTCATTATTAGCTCCGAATATGCTCTTCTGGTGCCTTACGACAACAGGTTTAAAGATCGGCAGAATATGGGTGCAGGCGTATTTAGCCTGCACCGTTTTATTTATCGGACGCCTGCGTTCCGCAGGGCATTTGGGGTGAATTCTTTGGCGGACATTTCGTCGCCAAATATCACACCATGCTTTTCCTCATTCTTCAGGCCGACGGCCACGTACCGTCCAGCAATGAGGTCGTTCAGCGTTTCGAACGCGTAAATTGGAACTTGGGCACGGTATTGCTGCGATAGCATTGCCTCACCGACACGCCACAATTGGCCACGAGCGTCGTATTGCTCAGAAAGCGCAACTTGCCAGGAGTCCTCATCGATATAGAAACGTCTCTTCGCATAGACGTGACGTTCGGTGGGTTTAAGATCTGCTTCTACTTCCCACACTCGATGAAGTTCATATCGAGCCAAGTCCTGGTTTGGATGACCGGCCTTTATGATCTCGCTGTATTTGAGCGAAGGGGATTCAAGCTTGAAGTTGTTGTAAGGAATATAAAGCTCTTTCTTGCCAATGAGTTTCCAGTCGTAGCGATTAGGCGCCCCGTTATACATGTCGAAGTTATCGACGGTAGTGAGGCCATCAGTTGCCGTACCTGGACCGTCGTAGGCGACTTGTGGTGCACGACGTACGCGGCGCTGGCCCGCGTTGTACTGCCAAGCCATTCGGGGCTGACGAACCTGGTCAATGGACTCGTGAACCAGCAGAACGTTGCCGGCGAGCCGTGCCGGAGCTGTTACCTTCTGGGTGTAGTAAAGAAGCAGGTTATCCGCAGCATCCTTGTCGATGTCCTTGAGGCCATCAGGGAAGCCGACGGTGTCTTCAAAGCGAACGATTGAGAACTCACCGTTAGCCTGTGGCGCAACCTGCACTACGTTGCGGCGAATGGTGCCGCCGCGGTAGCGCGTAATGTGGTTCCAGATGACTTCGAGGCCGTTTTGCGGGATCGGGAATGCGTAGTAGCGCGTGTCGGAGAAGTTCTTCAACCCGTTGCCCCCCTCGATGGCTTCAGTTTTGGAGGCACTGGTCTTGATCAGGTCGTAGATTCGATCTGGCAGCGCGGTGGTTCGATGGCTGGTGTAAACCGGCATCCGGTACGTTTCGGGATAGCGCTGAAACATCGCTATCTGGCCGGCAGAGAGCTGTGCTTTGTACTGATCCAGATTCTGAGCGGTAATGGTGAACAGCGGCTTTTCGTTTTCGTACGGGTTATCCAGGAAGCCATCAGCGCTTTCCTTTCCCGCGTCCTTCGACAGGCCGCCTTGCCACTCGGGAATAGTGCCAGCCGCATTACCGGCCCTCTCCGAACCCATTGGCGTCAGATCTTTTCCAAGCCTTGCAACCTGATCGGCGGGTACTGCCGCCCAACCTGTTTGTAGTGCTAGCCCCGCCGCTACACATATCGTTGAGAGTATTACTTTATTCATCGATTTTGCCTTTTGTTGTTGTGTTATGAACAAGCGACTACTGGGCGCGTGGCAACTGGCACTGTTCCCTAGCTGTATTAATGTCGCGCCGCACTGGTAATTTTCTGGATTTAATTAATTCCGCAGAACGTAAGTCATGGCAGTAACTTATAGATTTTTGTGGCAGAGGTTTTAGAGGCCAGTGCTGTGTTCTGCTGCACTTGATAAAGAAGGTAAAAAGCTCGTACTGAATCGACGTTGTTCTTCATCGCCACGATCAATGATGGCTGCTCAACCGTCTGGGCACTCGATTGCTCAGCACCTGGTAGGTAGGTGGGCGATCTATGGGGCAATGAGGTCAGGTTGTGAGCCGCAAGATGAATCGTTGCAGCCATCAAGAGGGCCCCGAACGGTAGCCACGTAGGGCCTGAAATGCCGGATACCTGAGCCGCGGCGATGCGGCCAGCCGTAGCTGATCCCATGAGGCATAGGCCTTTGGTATTCATTTGAAGATTCCAGCTAGACATGAGCTGACCCTCGTTCTTGTTTTGTTGGAATCTATTCCAACGTTGGAGTAAGGTCAAATGGTAGGGGATACTCCAACGGATTTTGCCGCTAGCAAGGCCGGTTGGAAGCGGGCCTGATGCGTGGCTTCCTCCTGTGACCGAAGGGGCCAACCTATTGAAATGGATCGCCTTATGAGGGCGCGTCTCTCGCGCTCGGATCTGCATCGCGCAGGGCACCATTTTGAAGATGGTTAGTGGCTAATCACTTTTGATGATGGGATGAAGGAGGTGGTGAAACGTAAAAGCGGGGTATGCCGAGCAAGCAATTGCACGATCTCAACGGCCAAGGCCGGAAAACAATTTCAATCAGAGAAGAATGCGATCTATGAGCAAGATAAAGTTGTTGGCGGACCAACCCGTGGTGATCCAGATTATTGCCGTAGTAGTTATGCCAGTTATATTTGGTGTTATTACTGGTTATTCACTTTCATGGTCACTGTATTTGTACTTTGCCCTTATCTTGGCCAGTGTTGCGGGAGGGATCGCAGCGGGCTATGAGCACAAGAGGGCATTGAGCGGAATGCTTCGAGTTGTAGTCGGAGCCTCCCTGTTCGCATCGGGCATAGCCCTGGGTGATAGGCTGTCGGAAGCGCCGGCCTTGCTTCCCCTGCCAGAGTTGGGCGTGCTCCTCATCATCAACGTCATCGCCGGTGGCGTGCTTGGCTCGATCGGTGGCGCATTGCGTGGTCGTGCCCACCGAAAATCGCTTCTCCAAGTCCGATGAACCAAGCGCTGCTACCGACGCTGTGTCGGTAGCAGGAGCATGCTGCGACCTGGTGGGTGCGCCTGATTGAGCCGAGCACCAGGACTGCCTGGTTTAGGTGGTCTTCTGCATCGCTCCAACGAGCTCGCTGGATTTGACGATCTCATGGGCATAAGTCGGCCCATTCAGCTCATGGGCCGCCGTCATCATTTCTCGTTTGAAGGCCGCGGTGGCATCGCGTACCAGGGTCACGTGATAACCCAGCTCCATGGCGTAACGTGCGGTCGACTCCACGCAAGTATTGGCAAGCAAGCCGACGACGATGACCTTGCTGATGCCTCGTTGCTTGAGCCGGAAATCGAGGTCGGTGTTGGCAAAACCACTCTGCGCCCAGTGTTCCTGGACCACGATGTCACCAGGTTTCGGAGCGAAGTCTGGATGCCACTCGCTACCCCATTCGCCGTTCACGAAAATGGGCCGCTTCATCATCATTTGCTGAGTTGGGTTGGGGTGACACCAGCACTCGTAGTCCCCCGCCTGCCAGCGACGGTGTGGAACCACTACTACCTGGATCCCGACCTCACGGACGGCCTTGTCGATGGTGCGCAGGTTATTGAGCAGATCGACCTCTTCTGCGACCTCTCGAATGAAGGGCCAGACCTTCCCTTCCTCCGATAGAAAATCGTTGTAAGGATCGATCAGCAGCAATGCAGTCGTATGTTGGTCGTAATACAAATTGGGCATGATTGGCTCCTTGGCGCTTTTGGCTAAGTTCGTTTGTATGTAGGGCGGTTGTAGCCTTTACCGCAGACACGGGCGATCCGGTCTGCGGCAAAAACTCGGTTTAAGAGGTGCTGAGCTTCAGGAAGTCTGGCGCTCGGCGCTCGGCAAATGCGCTGAATGCCTCACGCGCCTCGGCCGTTTGAAGGCGCCTGCTGAAGACTTCGTTCTCAACGAACATGCGCGCCGTGAGAGCAGCCGGATCACGCATCAGTCTTTTGGTTGCCATTAGCGATCCGGCTGGTTGTCTGGCGATCCGTTCGGCCACGGTGCGCGCCTCAGCATGCAGGCTGCTCAGTGCAACAACGCGGTTTGCCAGCCCCCATTCGACAGCCGTTCGAGCGTCCACTAATTCGCCCAGCGCAAACAGCTCGAAGGCCCGGACATAACCAACTCTGGCAGGCATCAGCAGGCTTGAGGCGGCCTCCGGTACGAGAGCGAGATTGACGAAGGGAGCAGAGAGCAGCGCGTTATCCGCGAGCAAGATAAAGTCGCAGTGCAGCAGCAAAGTAGTGCCCACCCCGACAGCCCTTCCTTGCACAGCAGCGACCAGGGGAAGACTGGAGTTGGCCAGCGCACGAAGGAAGCGCCCGACGTTCTGCTCATTCAGAGACGACCCCGGCTCCGCGGCAGCAAATTCACCGACATCGTTGCCGGCGGTGAACATGTCGCCCTTGCTTTGGAGGAGCACGACTCGAATACTCGGATCGTTCTCCGCTGCCTCAAGCGCATCCGCCATTGCCCCATACATGCTATCGATCAGCGCATTTTTCTTGTCGGAGCGTGCGAGCGTGACAGCTAAGATTCCGCCGCTCGAGTCGGTCTTAATAAGCTCATCAGGCATGATTGATTCCTTGGGTTTGTTGGGCTTTGCCTATCCCGGTTTCTTTGGCAAGTCGTTGTCTCTATCGCAGGCACAGGGTGTCCTGGCCTGCGGTGAGAGCTCGCCTGAAGTCGAGACGCCTGTGGTGATTAACCGAGCGTCACTTTGGTGGGTGCTCGTGATCACATGCGGTCAGCTGATCCACCAGGTTCTTCAGCTCCCCAAGGTGATGGTTGTAGAGATGCCGTGGAGTTGCCCCGTGCTGGTTGCATAGGTAGGCAGCTGCACCAACGGCAATGCCATGCTGAGAGCCGTTGCCCATGGTCTTGGTCGAAGATCCGGCGACGTGCGTGACGCTGATGTGCTTGCCGGCCATCAGCAGGTTGTCGATGTTGGCCGAGTACAGGCAACGGAATGGAATGCCATACGCCTGCTTGTCGCGCATGTCCCAGATCCAGTCTTTCAGGCGGAAATCGTATTTGCCCTCGCCTGGTCCCCACGCGCAGTGAATGCAGAAGGCTCCGTCATTAGGAACCAGTGCATCGGGGAAGCTGGTGTGGTTACGGATGTCATTTTCCGAGAGCACATAGTCGCCGCGGTAACGTCGGAACTCGCCTTGTGCTGCAACGAAAGCCATCCATTCAAACTCAAGGTTGGCGTAGTTTTCCGGCTCGAGATTCTTGACGTTCGAGAACGTACCGTAGAGTGCCCGCATCAGGTAATCGCGAATCAGCTCACCGTTGGTGTAGGGGTCAAGCCACTGGCCGTATTCCCAGAAGTGGGTGGCAGGGAAGACATCGGCTTTGCTACCGAAGCGGAACTCCGGTGTGCTCGGGTTCCCTCCGGCCTGGGGCCCCGGTGCATTCTCTACTCCGGCCTCCAACAGCTGGCCGCTCAAATTCGCGTAGTCCTTGGACACTTCGATTGCCCAAGGCACCTCGGGGAATGAAACCGGGTGATCAGCCATGCGCGTGCGGAAGAACAGCGTGTTGCCATGGTGCATCTCATCGCCGACTTCAGGCGCATAGGGCTCGTCGAATTCTGCGCGAGACTCCCGGCCAAACAGTGTCAGTGCGCCGGCCAGCACGCCGAGGATGGCTGTACCACTGGTATCGATGAAGACGGCGCCGGTGATTCTGCGCTCGTGGCCACCGCGAGCCTGGACGGCTTGCACGGCAGTGATGTTTGCGCCTTCCTTTTCCACACTGACGATCCGGTGACCGAGGAAGACTGTGGCCGTCGGCTCGGCTTCCAGGAGCGACAGCGCCGCGATGTCACCATTGGCCGAGCGTTGCGAAAGCTCCTTCAGCAGTGCGCCTTGTGAGCCTCGAGGCATCAGGCCGATTTCGTTACTGGCGTTACCTCCGAGCACAGGCCGATCATGGATCAGGGCAACGCGCTGACCGAGGCGAGCCGCAGTCAACGCGGCAGCACAGCCAGAGATCCCACCGCCCACCACGACGACATCGTAGTGGCCGACTTCCAGTGGCTGCTCCGGCAAGCCCCGAAGTACCTTGCGCCAGGCAAGACTGACAGCGTTGACCTCGTTGGGTGGAGCAATACCGTCGGCAGATAGGTAGATCGCATCACAGCGACCATCAAAACCAGTGAGGTCATGGAGTGCCAGTTTTGTCGGTCCCTTGCCCAATGCGACCTTGCCGGCTGATTGCCAAGACCAGTCCTGGTCATTGGCACCAAACTCAGTATCCAGCACTACATCGTTGATCGAGAGAGTGAAGCGGCCGGGGTGGTACGACGGCACCCAGTCTTTCGCTCGCACCCACACCTCGTATTCACCTTCGTGCTCGACGTTGATTGTCGTTGTGGCATCGCCGACAGGTCTGCCAAGGCCATGAGCCAGTAAATAGGGCGAGCCCATCACGGTCTCAAACTGGGAGTCGAGAACCCAGCCTCCATAGCTTTCGAAGTCCTCGGCTTCGATCAGGATGTTTATCGAGGCTTCGTTCGTGTTGGCTGTGTTGTACACGTCTCTAACTCCCTACCGGTTTAGGACCAGGGCGGCCGCCTGCAGCCTTCCGCTCGATTGGGCGCAACCCTAGACTTCGCTCAACAACGCAACCGAATGCGGTTGCTGGCAGTGACTATATTTTTTATAGTCGAACAGGTAAAGCGCCGTGATAAAGGGCTATTCATGAAAAGAAGCACGTTGGCCGACCGGTATTGTTCGATAGCAAGATCCAGCTCCGAGCTCACAGACGCTTGGTCCTTTGTGATTATCAGAGAGCTATTCCTGGCAAACATGCGCTTCGACGGTCTGCAGGCGCAGACCGGGATGTCGCCGCGCTCGCTCACCTTGCGCCTAGCCGACCTGGCAGAGGCTGGAATTATCAAGCGCGTCGCTTATCAGCAATCACCCGCGCGTTACGAGTACCGGCTGACCAGCAAGGGCAAGGAGCTCTGGCCTGTAGTCATTGCTTTGAAGCAATGGGGAGATAAATGGAACGGACCTTGGAATGATGACCACCCACCACTCACCCTGCATCACAAAGACCATGGGCATGAGTTGGAGCTGGGGTTCATCTGCAAGGTCTGTGGTGAGCCGGTAGATGCTCACTCCACTGAAGGAACCATGTCTCCGGCAATGACGGCAGAACGTGAGCAACTCGCGTCCGACTATCAACAAGCCATACGTAATAAGCGCCAGGGCGTTTCCTAGATAGGATCCTAGTTGCCCTCCCAGTGCGGGAGGGCTCCAAATAAGCACACGAGATATCACCATGAAAGAAGCTGTAGTCCTCTCTACCGCCCGCACACCAATCGCTAAGGCGTTCCGCGGCGCCTTCAATAATCTCAAGTCGCCAAGTATGGCCAGCTACGCAATCCGTGCCGCCGTCGAGCGCGCCGGCATCGAAGCTGCCGAAATTGAGGATCTGGTGATTGGTACTGCCATGCCTGGCGGTACTGCTGGTTGGAACCTAGGGCGTATGGCCGCGCTGGCCTCTGGATTGCCACTATCAGTAAGCGGGCAAACCATGGATCGCCAATGTGCCTCCGGCCTGATGGCCATCGCCACCGCTGCAAATCAAATCATCGTCGATGGCATGGCTGTGACTATTGGTGCAGGTCAGGAGCAAATCAGCCTCGTGCAAAATCGCCACATGGAATGGTCTTTCGCGGAACGTGACGAACTGGTGACGCGCCATGCTGAGCACGCTTATATGCCGATGCTGCAGACGGCCGAGCTGGTCGCCAAGCGCTACAGCATCAGTCGTGAGGCCCAGGACGCTTATTCTCTGCAGTCCCAACAGCGAATCGCTGCAGCCCAGGCAGCCGGACTGTTTGCCAACGAAATTGTCCCGGTCACCGCGACCAAGCAGGTAGTAGACAAGACCTCCGGCGCAGTCAGCTACGAGGAGGTGGCGCTGCATCTCGACGAAGGCAACCGTCCGCAAACGGTGCTAGAAGACCTGACAAGGCTCAAACCGGTCATCGAGGGCGGCTGCATCACCGCCGGTAACGCCAGCCAACTATCCGATGGAGCAAGCGCCTGTGTACTCATGGACGCTCGTCTGGCCGAGCAACGTAACCTAGAACCACTGGGAATCTACCGCGGAATCGCTGTGGCCGGCTTAGCCCCTGAGGAAATGGGCATTGGCCCTGTGTTAGCGGTACCGAAACTCCTCAAGCAGCACGGTCTCAGTGTAGATGACATCGGCCTGTGGGAACTCAACGAAGCCTTCGCCTGTCAGGTGCTCTACAGCGCAGAGAAACTCGGCATCGACCCGTGCAAGCTAAACGTCAATGGCGGCGCTATTGCTATCGGTCACCCCTATGGCATGAGCGGCGCTCGCATGGTCGGCCACGCCCTCCTGGAGGGTAAGCGGCGCGGTGTGAAGTACGTTGTCATCACCATGTGCGTCGGCGGCGGCATGGGCGCCGCTGGACTGTTCGAGGTGTTTCAATGAGCCCGTCGAATAAATTCTCTCTGGCTGGCAAGGTCGTTCTCGTTACAGGTGCTTCCAGCGGTATTGGTGCACATCTGGCGCGCGTAGCGGCACGTTCCGGTGCTCGTGTGGTCCTCTCTGCCAGGCGAATGGATCGACTTGCTGAGGTGCAAGCCGACATCGAATTTGATAACAACCAGGCGTTCAGCGTGGCGCTCGACGTCACCGACCGTTCTAGCGTCGAGGCAGCCTTCGATACCGCCGAAGCATCCTTCGGTGTGGTCGACGTAGTGCTCAATAACGCTGGTATCGGAAATGGCCAACGCGCTCTGGAAATCAGCGAAGAAGACTGGCGTTCGATGCTCTCGACCAACCTGGACGGAGTCTGGCGAGTGGCCCAATGTGCTGCTCAGCGCCTAGTTAAGGCAGGTAAGCCGGGCAGCATCATAAACATCGCCTCAATTCTCGGTTTGCGGGCCGGAAGTGGCTACAGCCACTACAGCGCAGCAAAGGCGGGGGTTGTGCAACTGACACAGTCGCTGGCTCTAGATCTTGCGCGTCACAATATTCGCGTTAATGCCATCGCCCCTGGCTATTTCAAGACCGAAATTAACGATGGCTACTTCGACAGCGAGAAAGGCCAGACCTACATCCGTCATGCGGTCCCCATGCGCCGCTTGGGCAATCTCACTGAGTTGGAAGGCCCATTCCTTCTATTGGCGAGCGAGGCGGGAGCATTTGTCACTGGCAGCACGATTGCGGTGGACGGAGGGCACCTGGTCAGCAGTCTGTAGGGGATGGCGACGGCATCGTTTTCGCGTTGGGAAGCTTGCCAAGCTCATCAAATTGCCACGGCAGGTAATTGATTGAGCGTCTTCTATTGGCCCAGGCCGTGTAAAAACGTAGCCAGCGCCCTTGCTATGCTGCCGGCGGGTTTCAGAGCGGGGGCAGTCCATGAAGCGTTTCATCCAAGGCGAGCATCGAGGCCAATGCACGCTGCTGCCCGAGAGCCTGGATGATTACGTCGCGGACATCAATCCGGTGCGAGTAGTCGATGTGTTCGTCGATGAACTCGATCTCGGGCGGTTGGGCTTCGGCGGCGTGGTTCCCGCCGAAACTGGCCGCCCTGCGTATCACCCGGCCGTCCTGCTGAAGATCTATATCTACGGTTACCTCAACCGCATCCAGTCGAGTCGACGCCTCGAACGTGAAGCACAACGCAACGTCGAGTTGATGTGGCTGACCGGACGCCTGATGCCGGACTTCAAGACCATCGCCAACTTCCGCAAGGACAACGGCAAAGCCATTCGTGGTGTCTGCCGGCAGTTCGTGGTGCTGTGTCAGCAGCTCGGTTTGTTCTCCGAAGCGCTGGTGGCTATCGACGGCAGCAAGTTCAAGGCGGTCAACAATCGCGACCGCAACTTCACCAGTGCCAAGCTGCAACGGCGAATGGAGGAGATCGAATCCAGCATTAGCCGCTACCTCACTGCGCTGGACACCGCCGACCGGCAAGAGCCTGCTGTGGCACGGGCCAAATCCGAGCGTTTGCACAGCAAGATTGCCGCCCTGAAAACCAAGATGCAGGAACTCAGGGATATCGAAGCTCAGCTGGAGGCCACCCCGGACAAACAGGTTTCTCTTACTGACCCTGACGCTCGCTCGATGATGACGCGCGGCACAGGCATGGTCGGTTACAACGTCCAGGCTGCGGTCGAGGCGAAGCATCACCTGATCGTGACGCATGAGGTCACCAACAATGGCATCGACCGCGATCAACTGAGTGCGATGGCCAAACAAGCGCGGGTGGCAATGGGAACGCAATCGCTGTCGGTGGTTGCCGATCGTGGCTACTTCAAGAGCGAGGAAATCCTCGCCTGCCATGAGGCTGGCATCACCGCCTTCGTCCCCAAGGCCAAAACCTCAGGCGCTGCCGCAGCGGGTCGTTTTGGTCGTGATGATTTCATTTACGACGCAGCCCAGAACGAGTACCGCTGCCCAGCCGGAGAGCGCCTGATCTGGCGTTTTGCGACAGTTGAGAAAGGCCTGAAGCTGCATCGTTACTGGAGTTCGAATTGCCAAGGCTGTGCGTTGAAAGATCAGTGCACACCGAGCGCACAAAGGCGGGTGAGTCGCTGGGAACACGAGTCGGTACTCGACGCGATGCAGTCTCGCCTGGATCAGGCTCCGGAGATGATGCGCATCCGCCGCCAGACGGTGGAGCATCCGTTTGGAACGCTGAAGGCCTGGATGGGCGCCACCCATTTCCTCACCAAGACGCTCGACCGGGTAAGCACGGAAATGAGCCTGCATGTGCTCGCCTACAACTTCAAACGGGTGCTGAACCTGCTGGGCAATAGTGCGCTGATAGCGGCAATGAAGGCCTGAAACCTCATTGGCAGCTCTCCGAACGCGTCGCACAGAATCGTGGAAGCAGCACTTGCCGAATCAACTGAATGCCCCGGATGGACACACCACGCGTCCAGGAGGCCGCTGGATATCGTTAAAACCAATCCATATCCGGCTACCCAGCGCTCGCTGCGTTTTTACACAGTCTGGGCCGGAAGCGGCCCTGGCGCGCGGATCGACGTGCTCTTGCGCATTGGGGGCAGTTGAAGTGAAAGGTTACTCTTAAGCTCGGCGTTTTCCTTAGCTCAAACCCCTTGTTTAGCTGGACAGCTAAACAAGGGGTTTGAGCTAAGGAAAAGCAGTATTAGGCAAGTCTCGTGGGATTTCGGCTGCACGAACAGATCTGGCTCTGCCTGCTCAACCAAGGGCGCATCCGCAAGAAGCCTCGGACCCGATTCCTCCAGTTTGTTCGGCCGTCTGTGCTCGAATTTCATGTTTACGCCCCCTTGAATCCCCTCCGGGAAAGCCCTGTGCAAGAGCGATTCTTCTTGTGACAGCCTTTATTTATTGCAGTGGCGGCAATCTTTTTGAAAGCCATTTTTTTGTGACAACCTTTTGTTTTTAACGAGCTGCGAAAAGAGCCCTAGAGCCCCGTGATTACTCGGCAGGCTGTGACAATCTTTATTTGCGGTGCACACCCGCAGGGGGCCCGCGCATCGCGCCGGCCCCTTGTTCGTTTCCGTCCTTCGCGGCTCTCGCAACAAATCCGTCGCACGACTCCCGCCAAAGCTTCACGAAACCGTCCCCTGCCTGCCAAGTCGATAGGCCACCCTCAGCGCTGCAACCTGATCGGGTGCGCGCATCGCCGTAGCGGTTGCGCACGCCGCAACAGCGGGAGCCGGCGTGGCGCCGGTCACCACGGCAATGCAACGGGTGCTGGCGACTGATGACGATCGAAGGATTCGTACCGACTGACTGTGTTCCATCCCGTGGCCCGGAGCTGGCGCGGTGAAGCTGCTGGTCACCGGCGCCGCCGGGTTCATCGGCTTCCACACCGCCCGGCGTTTGTGCCGTGAAGGGCATGAGGTGGTCGGTATCGACAATCTCAACGACTACTACAGCGTCGAGCTCAAGCTGGCCCGCCTGGCGCTTCTGCGGCAGCAGCGCAACTTCCGTTTCGAACGCCTGGACATCGCCGATGCGCCGGTCCTGGCTGCGTTGTTCCAGCGCGAAGGCTTCGATAGGGTGATCCACCTGGCCGCCCAGGCCGGCGTGCGCTACTCGCTGGAGAACCCGCAGGTCTACGCCGACGCCAACCTCAGCGGCTTCGTCAACCTGCTCGAAGGCTGCCGCCACGCGCGGGTCGGCCATCTGGTGTACGCCTCCAGCAGCTCGGTGTACGGCATGAGCAGCCGCATGCCGTTCAGCACCGATGCGGCGGTGGACCAGCCGGTGTCGCTCTATGCCGCCACCAAGCGCGCCAACGAGCTGATGGCGCACACCTACGCGCACCTCTATCGCCTGCCGCTTACCGGCTTGCGCTTCTTTACCGTGTACGGCCCCTGGGGACGCCCGGACATGGCGCTGTTCAAGTTCACCCGGGCGATTCTCGAAGGCCGGCCCATCGAGATCTACAACAACGGCGAGATGTCCCGCGACTTCACCTACATCGATGATGTGGTGGAGGGACTGCTGCGCATCCAGGACCGCCCGCCCGAACCGGGCGAGCACGGCGAGGCGCCGGTGGCGCTCTACAACATCGGCCGGGGTGAGCCGGTGCGTCTGCTCGACATGGTGGAGTGCGTGGAGCATGCGCTGGGCCGCCGGGCCGTTCGCAACTACCTGCCGCTGCAGCCGGGCGATGTGCTGCAGACCTGGGCCGACGTCGAGGCGCTGGCGCAGCGCACCGGCTTCCGTCCGGCGACGCCGCTGCAGAGCGGGGTCGAGCGTTTCGTCCATTGGTACCGCGAGTTCCATGCGGTGGAAGAGCCCTGCGCCGGCGCGGCGTGACGGGCCACGGAGCACGAGTCCGAGCATGACCCACAGCCCTTGCGTGTCGGTGCTGATTCCGGCCAGGAATGAAGCGGAGAACCTGCCCGGACTTCTCGACGAAGTCCGCCTGGCCCTGGCCGGCGAGGCATTCGAAGTCATCGTGGTCGACGACGGCAGCAGCGATGCCACCCGCGCCGTGCTGCAGGGCCTGCAACAGGATGGCTACGCCGAGCTGCGGGTGCTGGTTCACGCGCGTTCGCTGGGCCAGAGCACGTCCATCTACCACGCCGCCGAAGCCGCTCGCGGCCATTGGCTGGCGACCCTGGACGGCGACGGGCAGAACGATCCGGCGGACATCCCCGGCATGCTCGCCCTGGTGCGCGCCGCCGACTGCCCCGCAGGCCTCAAGCTGATCGCCGGGCATCGTGTGAAGCGCCAGGACAGCGCCAGCAAGCGCTGGGCCTCGCGCTTCGCCAATCGCCTGCGCGGGCGCCTGCTGCGCGACCAGACCCCGGACACTGGCTGCGGCCTGAAGCTGATCGAGCGCGAAGCCTTCCTGCGTCTGCCGTACTTCGACCACATGCACCGTTTCATCCCGGCGCTGATCCAGCGTCACCAGGGCGTCATGCGCGTGCATCCGGTGAACCACCGGCCGCGCCACGCCGGGGTGTCCAAGTACGGCAACCTTGACCGTGCTCTGGTAGGCATCCTCGATCTGTTCGGCGTCTGGTGGCTGATCCGCCGCACGCGCCTGGATGCCGTTCCCCACGAACTGGGGCGCTGAGGCATGGCGAGCCAGGGCGACTCCGGAAATTCGCTTTCCCGCTTGGCGCCGCCGCGCGCGAGGGTCGGCGCGCGGTATTCCTGGTGGTGGCGCTGCGCCGAGCGGCCCTGGCTGCTGCTGGCGCTGGCGGCCCTGCTGCTGGGGGCCGGCCTGGGGCTGCGCCAGCCGAGCAACGTCGATGAAGAGCGCTTCCTCGGCGTGGCCCTGGAGATGCTGCAGGACGGTGACTGGCTGATCCCCCATCGCGCCGCGGAAATCTACCCGGACAAGCCGCCGCTGTTCATGTGGCTGGTGGCGCTGCTGCTGCGCCTGGGGCTGGCGCCGAACCTGGCGCTGTTCCTGCCGGCCTTCGGCGCCGGCCTGGTGGCCACCGCCTGTCTCTACGACCTCGGCCGCCGTCTGTGGAAGCGCCGTATCGGGTTGATCGCCGGGCTGCTGTTCCTGGCCACCTACCAGACCTATTCGGTGCTGCGCGACGGCGCTATCGACGGCTTCCTTTGCCTGTGGATCAGCCTGGGCGTCTACGGCCTCTGCCGCCACCTGCTGCTCGGCCCGGCGTGGTGCTGGTTCTACCTGGCCTGCGCGGCGATGGGGCTGGGCATCATCAGCAAGGGCGTGGGTTTCCTGCCGGCACTGATGCTGATTCCCTACGCCTATGCCGTGCGCCAGGGATGGGCTGGCGTAGTGCGCATGCCCGGCCAGGCGCGCGCCTGGTGGCTGGGCCTGCTGGTGGCCCTGGTGGTCATCGTGCTGTGGCTGGTGCCGGTGGCGCTGCATGTGCTCTGGAGCGGCAGCGCCGATGGCCGCGCCTACCTCGACGACATCCTCCTGCAGCAGACCGCCAAGCGCTACGCCAGCGCCTGGCAGCATCAGGAGCCGTTCTGGTACTTCTTCGTCAAGGTCATCCCGCAGTACTGGCTGCCCTTGCTGCTGGTCCTGCCGTGGGCGGTGCCTGCCTGGCGCCGGCAACTGGCCCGGCGCGACGGACGCCTGCTGGTGCTGCTCGGCTGGGTGGCGCTGGTGCTGCTGTTCTTCAGCCTGAGTTCCGGCAAACGCAAGCTCTACATCTTCCCCGCGCTGCCCGGGCTGGTGCTGGCCGTGGCGCCGTTGCTGCCCTGGCTGCTGCGCCGCTGGTTCGCCGAGCGGCCGAGGGCGCGCAAGGTCTTCCTGGGCGTCGCGCTGTGCTGGTTCGCCGCCTGGTTCGCCCGTGGCTTCGTCGAGCCGTTGCGCGATCCCGGCGATGACCGTCGTCCGCTGATGGCCGAGGTGGCGCGCCTGAGCGGCGGCGCCGAGCTGGTGCTGACCCACTGGCGAGAAGGCCACTGGCTCTACGCCCGCCAGCCGCTGGTGCACTTCGGCCTGGACACCCCGGCCCCCTTGAGCAAGGCGCTGACCTGGCTGCGCGGCCATCCGCAAGCGGTGGCGATGGTCCGTGCCGAAGATCTCGAGCGCTGCTTCCGTCGCGAGCGCGCCCGCGAGGTGACGGGGGACTACGAGGAGCGCTGGTTCCTGGTCGGCGCCGATGCCGACAACGGCCAGTGCGCCGACGACGCTTCCGCCCCGGCCTACCGCTTCGCCTGGAAGCGGCCGCTTTCATGAGTTTCCACTTCCCGGGAGTCCGAATGTGAACCGAGCCGTCGACAGCGTGGACATCCTGTCGCTGCATCCCCCGCGCCGCCGTCTCGATCGGCGCGCCTGGCTATCCCTGGCGCTGGTCGTGGCGCTGCTCCTGCCGGCCGTGACGCTGGTACTCACCGGGCACTGGCAGCAGCGGGCCTACTTCTACATCAGCAGCCAGCTGCATGCCGCCGAGTGGGCCGGGCGCAGCGTCTGGCTGCCCGACTACAAGGTGGTGATCGACGCGCTGCCGGTGAAGGGCATCGAGTCCGACCTGTCCGCCATCAGCTACGACTTCGACCAGGACCGCCTGATCGCCGTGACCAATGCCGGGGCCATGAAGCTGGCGGTGTTGAGCAAGACCGGCGAGCTGCTGGCGCAGTACCCCATGAACGGCTTCCAGGATGTGGAGGGCGTGGCCTACCTGGGCGGTGGCCTGGTGGCGGTGTCCGATGAGAACCTCCAGCAGATCGATTTCTTCGCGCTGCCCGAGCGGCCTGGCCAGGGGATAGACGCTCGCGACGCGCAATCGATCGCCCTGGCGATCAACCCGAGCCTCCACAACAAGGGCTTCGAAGGGCTCACCTATGACGCCGGGCATGACCGCCTGTTCATCGGCAAGGAACGCGGCCCGCGACAGATCTACGAAATCACCGGCGTACGCGCCAGCCTTGCCGGCAAGTTGCAGCTCAAGGTGATCGACCACAGCGCCTGGGTGAAGCGCAGCGTCTTCGGCACCGACATCTCCGATCTCCACTACGACCGCAAGAGCGGCCACCTGCTGGTGCTCAGCGAAGAGTCGCGGCTGATCATGGAACTGGATGGGCAGGGCGGCCTGGTCAGCTTCCGCTCGCTTGGCGGTTTCGGCGACCTGGAGCACGGCGCGCCCCAGGCCGAGGGGCTGAGCATGGACGCCGACGGCAATCTCTACGTGGTCAGCGAGCCGAACCTCTTCTATCGCTTCGAGAGGCAGCGCTGAGGCGGCTTTTCGATAACCGCGAGGGCCTCTTCCGAATGCCGCCAGGGCTCAGTGGCTCTGCGCGCCGGCGCCTCCGGCCTGGCGCCGGATCAGCGCCAGGTTGCGCAGGTAGACCAGGATGCCGAAGGACTGGCCGAGGATGATGATGGGGTCGCGCTGCGCCACGGCGTAGCTGAACAGCAATACGCTGCCAGCCATCGACAGGTACCAGAAGTGGATCGGGTTGACCGGCCGGCCAGCGCGCTCGGAATACCACAGTTGCAGCACGAAGCGCCCGGTGAAGAGCGTCTGGCCGAACATACCGATCGCGGTCCAGAGCGGGTCGGCGCCGGTGATCGCCTTGAGCATCGGCTCGGGCTTCGACATCCAGCCCAGCGCGATGGCCACCGCCGCCCAGGTCAGCCAGGGCCAGGCGAAGAACAGTGGCCGGCCACCGCCGTGGCGGCGGTCCAGTTCCAGGTTGCGCAGGTAGATGGCCAGGCCGGCGAGCTGCCCCAGGCAGATCACCAGGTCGCGCTGGTGGGTGGCGTAGGCCAGCAACAGCACCGCTCCGGCGCAGCTGAAATACCAGAAATGCACCGGCATCAAGCTCTTGCGCGCGCGCTCGGACAACACCCACTGGACCAGGAAGCGGGCGGAGAAAGCCGCCTGCGCGAGCAGTCCGATGGCGAACCACAGTGGATTGGCGGCGTTCAAGCGGGGCCCCTCGTCGGATCGTCGAGAGCCGCGCCGGGCGCGGCCTGTAGCACAGCCGGAAGCATAGAGGCGGCAGATGTCGCTTTGGTGGCGGCGGCGGAAGGTCGAGTCGGGCGATTCGCGGCGGGATGGAGCGATGGCGACGGGCGGGATCAACATTCCCCCGGTGCCTGCACGTCCGGGGGTGTGGACGGGGCACCGAGGCCAGGCGGCAGGAGCCGCAACACGAGGGGAATGGAAATCGACCTTGTCTTGTGGACAAGGTCGGACTCCGACCCTTCGAGGGGTACCTGACAAGTCTCCCGAAGGGTGCGAGAGCGCGCCAACGATAGAAGCTGGCCACTAGCCGGTCAATCGAAAACGACAAACGCCTGTTGGGCATGTTCGATATTCGAACCGAAACGTGACGGAGAACAGTGGATTTCGTTAGCCGGCTATCGGAGGTTGTCTATACTGTTTCCAAATGTGTCGGCGAAAAAATCACCGGGTTAAGGTGACGATTCGTCCGATGCGAGGCGGCCAGGGACTTCCGCTCAGACACCCGGGAAGCAGTTCAACCCAACAAGAGAAGCCCCATGAACGCACCTGCCTCCGTACCGCAGTATTCCGCCCATGAGCGCCGCTCGCGCATTCTCGCCATCGTCGGCGCATCGTCGGGCAACCTGGTGGAGTGGTTCGACTTCTACGTCTACGCCTTCACCGCCCTGTACTTCGCCCACGCCTTCTTCCCCTCGGACAACCCGACGGTACAACTGCTCAACACCGCCGGGGTGTTCGCCGCCGGCTTCCTGATGCGTCCCATCGGCGGCTGGATGTTCGGCCGCATCGCCGACAAGAAGGGCCGCAAGACCGCGATGATGATCTCGGTGCTGATGATGTGCGGCGGCTCGCTGGCCATTGCCGTGATGCCGACCTACGCCACCATCGGCGTTGCAGCGCCCGCCCTGCTGCTGCTCGCGCGGCTGTTCCAGGGGCTCTCGGTGGGCGGCGAGTACGGCACCAGCGCGACCTACATGAGCGAGGTGGCGCTCAAGGGCCAGCGCGGCTTCTTCGCCTCGTTCCAGTACGTCACCCTGATCGGCGGCCAACTGCTGGCGGTGCTGGTGGTGGTGGTCCTGCAGCAGCTGCTGAGCACCGACGAGCTGCGCGAGTGGGGCTGGCGGATTCCCTTCGTGGTCGGTGCCATCACCGCGGTGATCGCCTTCTACCTGCGCCGCTCGCTGAGCGAGACAGCCAAGGCGTCCAACCTCAACCGCAAGGAATCGGGCACCCTCACCGAACTGTTCGCCCACCACAAGCGCGCCTTCTTCACCGTGCTCGGCTTCACCGCCGGCGGCTCGCTGATCTTCTACACCTTCACCACCTACATGCAGAAATACCTGGTGAACACCGCCGGCATGGACCCGAAGGTGGCCAGCGGCGTGATGACCTTCGCGCTGTTCTGCTACATGTGCATGCAGCCGCTGTTCGGCGCGCTGTCCGACCGCATCGGGCGCAAGACCTCGATGCTCTGGTTCGGCATCCTGGGGATGCTCTTCACCTGGCCGATCCTCTCCGCGCTGAAGGCGGTGAGCAGCCCCTACCTGGCCTTCGTGCTGATCATCGCGGCGATGGCCATCGTCAGCCTGTACACCTCCATCAGCGGCCTGATCAAGTCGGAGATGTTCCCGCCGCAGATCCGCGCCCTGGGCGTGGGCCTGTCCTATGCGGTGGGCAACGCCATCTTCGGCGGCTCGGCGGAATATGTCGCCCTGGGCCTGAAGAGCCTCGGCGTCGAGGAGTACTTCTACATCTATGTCTCGGTCATGTGCGGCGTGGCGCTGGTGGTCTGCCTGCTGCTGCCGGACCTGCGCAAGGTCAGTTACCTCAACGACGAGGACTGAGTCGCCTCGCGCCTGAAGGCTAGTTGTCGGCCCGGCCACGCAGCGCGTGGTCGGGCAACGCCAGGGCGATCAGCAGCGTCAGGACGCCGAAGCCGGCGCTGATCAGGAACAGGTGGCTGAACACCTGGTCCAGCACCTGCCGCTGCGCCTCGTGGCCCGCGCCACCCAGGCTGTCCAGCAGGGCGCTGGCCGACAGGCCGTGGCCGGCGTCGCCCGCCAGCGGCTGCAGCATGGCCAGCAACAGGGCCGACATCAGCGCGATGCCCACCGCGCCGCCGAGGGAGCGGAACAGCGTGATGTTGCTGGTGGCCACGCCCAGGTAGCGGCTGTCCACGGCGCTCTGCGCCGCCACCAGGCTGGTGGGGAACTGGGTGCCGGCGGCGGTGCCGGTGAGCAGCATGCACAGGCCCGAGAGCAGGTAGGCGTCCGGCGAGGTCAGCGCAAGGCCGGCGATGGCGCCGGGCGCCAACAGCGCGCCCGCGACGATCTGCGGCTTGTAGCGTCCGAGGACTGCGGTCAGGCGGCCGCAGCAGTACGCCCCCAACGGCACGCCCATCGCCAGCGGCAGCAGGTGCAGCGCCGCGCTGTCCGCGCCCGCACCGGTGACCGACTGGAAGCGCAATGGCACCAGCACCGATAGCGAGATGACCTGGAAGCTGGCGAAGAAGCTGATCAGCCAGCTCAACGTCGCCGCGCGGATACGGAACAGTTGCATCGGCACCAGCGGTTCCGGCGCGCGGCGTTCCTGCATGACGAACAGCGCGATCAACACCAGCGCGGCGGCGAACAGTCCAAGCATCTGCGGGTCGTTCCAGCGCGCGCCCTGGCCGACCTCGGTGATCGCCAGCAGCAGGCTGCCCAGGCCTGCGATCATCAGCGCGGTGCCCAGGTAGTCGATCACCGGCTGGCGGCCCGGCACCGGCAGGCCGCGCAAGGTGCGGCGGGACACGGCGAGGGCGACCAGTCCCACCGGCAGGTTGATCAGGAACACCCAGCGCCAGGACAGGTACTCGGTCAGCAGGCCGCCCAACACCGGTCCGGCGATGCTCGCCACCGCGTACATGCTGCTGAAATAGCCCTGGTAGCGGCCGCGTTCGCGGGGCGGGACGATGTCGCCGATGATCGCCTGGCTCACCGACATCATGCCGCCGGCGCCGATGCCCTGCAGCACGCGGGCGAGCACCAGCTGCTCCATGCTCTGCGCGGCGCCGCAGAGCGCCGAGGCGGCGGTGAATACGCCGATGGCGAACAGCATCAGCACGCGGCGCCCGTAGAGGTCGCCGAGCTTGCCGTAGATCGGCATGGAGATGGTCATCGCCACCATGTAGCCGGAGATGACCCAGGCGAGCAGGTCGAAATCGCCGAAGCCGGCGGAGATCGCCGGAAGCGACACGGCGACGATGGTCTGGTCCAGCGCGCCGAGGAAGATCGCCAGCATCAGTCCCACCAGTACGGTGCGGACCGCCGGGCGCGGCGCGGAGAAGGTATTCAAGGCGGTCCCCTTCACTGCAGAGGGCCTTCGGTCGGAAGGCGCCGAAAGGAGGCACAGTGTAGCCCAGGCCAGGGTCCAATGATTACGGGGCTTGCCGTCCGCGCGTCATTGTTTCCGCTGCGCAAAGGCTCTATCTCAGACCCGGCAAGAATGTCTCCGGGAGCGGCTGCTACGCTTGCATGGCGAACTATCCATCCGTGGCGCTACCGGACGCGATCCGCGCCCGATAGCTTTGCGCGAGCCAGGCCATAGGGACAGACTATGGAGGAACTGGTCTATAGTTCTTCAGCCCTGTGACCAGGAGGTATGCATGAAAGCCAATCTGCCCTCTGAGTTGCTGTCCCTGCAGCTGCCGTTGCGCATCCGCATCGGCGAGACCCAGGCCTTCGACCTGGGGCCGGATCCGCAGGTAACTCTCGTCGTGCGCGACCCTACGCTGCTGACCGAGATCACCCAGCCCAGCCTCGATGTGCTGGGCCGCGCCTACGTCGAGAAGCGCATGGACATCGAAGGCCCCATTGGCGATGTGATCGCTATGGGCGATGCCCTGAGCGCTGCCCTGGGTACCGACGATGCGGGGGGGGACTACGTGCGCGAAAGCCACGACAAGTCCACCGACGCCGAGGCGATCCACTACCACTACGACCTTTCCAACGCGTTCTACCAGCTCTGGCTGGACCCGGAGATGGTGTACTCCTGCGCCTACTACGAGACCGGCAGCGAGGACCTGGCCACCGCCCAGGTCGCCAAGCTGCGCCACCTGTGCCGCAAGCTGCGCCTCAAACCCGGCGAGAAGCTGCTCGACGTCGGCTGCGGCTGGGGCGGCCTGGCGCGCCTGGCGGCGAAGGAATTCGGTGTCCAGGTGCACGGCATCACCCTCAGCGAGGAGCAGCTCAAGCTCGGCCGCGAGCGGATCAGGGCCGAGGGCCTGGAGGGCAAGGTGACCCTGGAGCTGCGCGACTACCGCGACCTGCCGCGCGACGGCCGCTACGACAAGGTGGTCAGCGTCGGCATGTTCGAACACGTCGGTCACGCCAATCTGGGCATCTACTTCCAGCACCTGTTCGACGCGGTGCGGCCGGGCGGGCTGGTGATGAACCACGGCATCACCTCCAGCAACACCGACGGCCGTCCGGTCGGGCGCGGCGCCGGCGACTTCATCGACCGCTACGTGTTCCCCCACGGCGAGCTGCCGCACCTGTCGCTGGCCGTCGCCCGCATGAGCGAGGCGGGGCTGGAAGTGGTCGATGTCGAGGGGCTGCGCCTGCACTACGCGCGCACCCTGGACTTCTGGAGCGCCAACCTCGAGGCGAAGCTGGCCGAAGCGGCGCGACTGGTGCCCGACCAGGCCCTGCGCATCTGGCGCCTGTACCTCGCCGGTTGCGCCTACGGGTTCAAGAAAGGCTGGATCAACCTGCACCAGATACTTGCCAGCAGGCCGCACGCGGACGGTAGCCAGGAAGTGCCCTGGAGCCGGCGGGATATCTACGTCTGATCCTGAAAAAGCGATGCAATCGGACCCGGATTTCCGGGTCCGATTCGTTCGGGCTGCACCCCAGGGCGGTGTCGTAATGCTTGCATCACAGGCCGGCAGAGGATAAACCGTCGCCTCCTTTTGGCTTGCCCCTGCGAATCATGGTGTCTTTCTTCCCCGAACTGTCTCTCGTCGAACTCACTCCCGCCCAGGCGCCGTGGCCACTTCTGCTGCTGGCCGATCCGAGCCGCGCGCAGATCGAGCGGTACTTGCCACAGTCGCGGGTGCTGGCGCTCAGCGACAGCGAGGCGGTGCGCGGCGTGCTCACGCTGACCGCGCGCAGCTGGGGCGTGATCGAGATCACCAACCTTGCGGTGGAAGAGGAATGGCAGGGCCGCGGCCTGGCCCGGCGCCTGCTGACAGCGGCCATCGATGCCGCGCGAGCCATCGGCGCGCTGCGGCTGGACATCGCCACCGGCAACTCCAGCCTGGCGCAACTGGGCCTGTACCAGCGCATGGGCTTCCGCATCGCCTGCGTGGAGCACGACTACTTTTCGCTGAACTACCCGGAGCCGATCATCGAGAATGGCATCCGCTGCCGCGATCGCATACGCCTGGACCTGGTGCTCTAGGGCCGTACCCAACGGCTCGCCGCCACCGCGTCGTGGGCGTGCAGGCTTTCCGCATGCACCACGCGCACCTCGAAGCCTGACACCTCTTCGCGCTGCAGCAGCGCCCGGTGCAGCCGGCGCGCGGCGTCCTCGCAGAACATCAGGTTCTGTCCGTTGGCCAATGCAAAGGCCTGTTCGTCGGCGCGCTTCACCGCCGTCTGCACGGCGGTACCGAGGGCGGCCTCGGCGTGGTCGATCAACTCGCTGAAAGCGAATGTCCGCGCGGCCGGGTCGAGGCGCAGTTGTAGCCGCGCCTCGCTGCGCTGGCTGTGTGGCGTGGCGAGGATGCCCTGCGGGCTGCCGAGCCAGGCGCGGACCTCGCTGGCCTTCAGCGGACGGCCTGCGAAGTCGGCGTCGAAACGCTCCTGGATCAGCTGGCGCGCCAGCGCCGCCGAGCACGGGCAGGTCGAGGAGTAGGGCAGGCTCAGGCGCAGTTCCAGTTGCAACATGTCATCTTCCAGCTGCGCGTGGATTTCGCAGGGGTAGCGCTTCCATCCGCTCAGCGGGCTGACCAGTGCCGGGCGCCGCAGCATCAGTTCGAAACGCAGTACCAGGCTGGCGCGTCGGGAGAGCTGCGCGTGGCTTCTGAGGAATTGCCTGAGCAGGTCACGCAGCAGCGCGGGTGAAAGCTCCGCGTCCGCCAGCGCCTCCAGCTCCAGGTACAGCCGCGACATGTGGATGCCGCGCGCATCGGCTTCATCGAGGCTGACGCCGGCATCGGCATAGGCGGCAACGCGCTCGCCGGCGATACGCAGCGGCACGGCGATGCCCTGCATGCCGACCCAGTCGAGCGGGACGGGCAGGTGGGTGGATTGGCAGGCGATATCGGGGAGCAGGGCGGTCATGGGCGGGTCGCGGTCAACGGTTGTTATAATATAACGTATTTACTTTCCGGCGATCCCGCAATGGGCTCGTCAGCGTTTCAGCGTTCCTGTTGCTTGCAACCGCTGACCCGGCCACAGGTCAGCCGCGCGCTGTCACCGGTGGAGCTGCTGAAGCGGCTGATGTTGGTCCAGCCGATGCCGCGGCTGGTGCCGACCCACACCTGGCCGTCGCTGGTCACGCCGCTGAAGAAGGTCAGGCTGCCGTAGCGCGTGCCGGTCTGCGCCCAGCGCCGGCCGCTGCTCGCCTCGAAGCCGCGCAGGTAGGTGTCGTGGCCCTGGGTGGCGATGCTGTAGAGATTCCCCGAATCGTCCATGCAGGCCAGCACCGAAGCGGACCAGGCGCAGCGCGCCGGCTGCTCGCCGGGAAAGGGTAGCGGCGCGGAACCGCTGGCGTGGGCGAAGGGAGCGAGCAGGCAGAACAGCAGGGCGCGGCGCAGCATCGACGGTCTCGGAGGCGGATGGAGCGGAGCATCGGTATCGCATGTCGGAACACGCTTGTCGATTCTCGATTGCTGGATATGCACTGTTATAATATAACATAATCAAATTACTCCCTTCCGGAGACGGCCATGACCGAACAGGAACTGCTCGCCCAGCCCGGCGATGCCTACATGAGCGAGGCGCAACAGGGTTATTTCCGTGAGTTGCTGCTGCACCAGCGCGGCGAATTGCAGGCGCGCATCGACGAGGAATTCCGTGCCTTGCAGGACGGCGAGCGGGCCAGCGACGACGCCGATATCGCCAGTCGCGAGGAAGAACGCCAGTGGCAACTGCGTCGGCTGGAGCGCGAGAAGAAGCTGCTGGACAAGATCGACCAGGCGCTGGAGCGCCTGGTCCGGGGCGATTACGGCTGGTGCGAGGAAACCGCCGAGCCGATCGGCCTGCGCCGCCTGCTGCTGCGCCCCACCGCCTCGTTGTGCATCGAGGCCAAGGAGCGCCAGGAACGGCGCGAACTGCACGTCCGCGAAGCCTGATCCCTGGAGACGACCCGTTGAAAAGCCCCGTGAACCGCCTGCTCCCCGTCACCGTACTGTCCGGCTTCCTTGGCGCCGGCAAGAGCACCTTGCTCAACCACGTGCTGAAGAACCGCGAGGACCTCAAGGTCGCGGTGATCGTCAACGATATGAGCGAAATCAACATCGACGGCCGCGAAGTGCAGCGCGACGTCAGCCTCAATCGCGGCCAGGAGCGCCTGGTGGAGATGAGCAACGGCTGCATCTGCTGCACCCTGCGCGAGGACCTGCTGGAAGAGGTCAGCCGGCTCGCCGGCGAAGGTCGCTTCGACTACCTGCTGATCGAGTCCACCGGCATCTCCGAACCGCTGCCGGTGGCCGAGACCTTCACCTTCCGCGACGAGCAGGGCCGCAGCCTGTCGGACCTGGCGCGGCTGGACACGCTGGTCACGGTGGTCGACGGGCTGAATTTCCTCGCCGACTACCAGGGCGCCGACAGCCTCGCCGAGCGCGGCGAAACCCTCGGCGAGGACGACGAGCGTTCGCTCAGCGACCTGCTGGTGGAACAGGTGGAGTTCGCCGACGTGATCCTGGTGAGCAAGATCGACCTGATCGGCAGCGCCGAGCGTGATGAACTGCTGGCGATCCTGCGTCGGCTCAACCCCGACGCCGACATACGACCCATGGTCATGGGCCAGGTGCCGCTGGCGACCATCCTCGACACCGGCCGCTTCGACTTCCAGCGCGCCGAGCGGGCGCCGGGCTGGCTCAAGGAGCTGCGCGGCGAGCACCTGCCGGAAACCGAGGCCTATGGCATCGCCTCCAGCGTCTACCGCGCGCGCCGGCCCTTCCATCCACAGCGCTTCCACGACTTCCTCGCCGAGCCCTGGAGCAACGGCCGTCTGCTGCGCTCCAAGGGTTTCTTCTGGCTGGCCAGCCGCTACCGCGAGGCGGGCAGTTGGTCCCAGGCCGGCGGCCTGATGCGCCACGGCCTGGCCGGGCGCTGGTGGCGCTTCGTCCCGCGCGAGGCCTGGCCGCAGGACACCGCCGAACTGCAGGTCGTACTGCGCCACTGGGACGAGAACAGCGGCGATTGCCGTCAGGAACTGGTGTTCATCGGTCAGAACCTGGACTTCGCGCGCCTGTTCGCCGAGCTGGACCGCTGCCTGCTGGATGACGCCGAGATGGCCGCCGGAACGACCGCCTGGAAGCGCCTGCCCGATCCCTTCGAACCCTGGGAAGCGCCCACCTGAGGCGAGGCCTTGAAGACATCCCGTCCGCGTTGCCGATGTTGGGCTGGCGGGCAAAAAAAGGGCCGCCAGGGGATGGCGGCCCGATTCACCAAGATCATGCCCGGCGTGGGGTGCCGAGAGGGTGTGAGGTACCCGGCGACAGTAAGCCTGAGGCGTATGACAGGCCGATGACGACGTGTCAGGGTTTGCGCCACTGGCCGTGGCTCTGGGTCTCGCAGAAGGGCTGGAGGATGCGCGCGTCGCTGGGCACCCCGTAGTAATGGATGTCCTGGCGATAGGGCATGCCCTGCACCTGGGCGTTCTCGCAGACGCCGAAGGCCCCGCTCGGGCAGTGGTCGGCGTAGGTGACCTGGACTGTCTGGTCCTTCAACTGCGGCTGGCAGAAGCCATCGCGGAACAGCGTGGCGGGAATGCTGCGGTTCTGCTGGCAGACCTTCACGTCGAGGTTGGCCCCCTGGCTGTGCACCACACAGGCTTCGCCGTGGGCGAGCAACGGCAGGCAGGCGAAGGTCAAAGGAAGGAGTTGGCGCATGGTCGGTCCGGGGGTGCGTAAAGAAGTCGCGACTCTAGCGCTTTTCCCGACGAGCGTCAGGCGGCACCATGAGCGAATGTTGAAGCAGATCCCGACTCATCTCATCGCCGGCCCCCTCGGGGCGGGCAAGACCAGCCTGTTGCATGACCTGCTGGCCCAGCGCCCGGCGGAGGAACGCTGGGCGGTGCTGGTCAACGAATTTGGCCAGGTCGGCCTGGATGCCGCGCTGCTCTGCCGCGACGAGGAGGGCATCGCCCTCGGCGAGGTCGCGGGCGGTTGCCTGTGCTGTGTCAACGGCGCGCCGTTCCAGGTCGGGCTGGGCCGGCTGTTGCGCAAGGCCAGGCCACAACGGTTGTTCATCGAACCCTCCGGCCTCGGCCATCCGTCGCAGCTGCTGGCGCAACTGCGCGCCGCGCCGTGGCAGGGCGTGCTGGCGGTCCAGCCGCTGGTCATGGTGCTGGACGCCGCGTTACTGGCGGCCGGACAGCCCTTGCCCGAGCCTCAGCGGGAGGCGCTGGAGCAGGCCGGGCTGATGCTGCTGAACAAGAGCGAAACCCTCGATGACGCGGCCCGCGCGCAGTTGCTGGTCGCTCTGCCGGTGCTGCCGGCGCGCTGGACCACGCAGGGCCGCCTGGCGCTTTCCGAGCTTCCCGCTTCGCCCCTGGAGGCGCCGGGGGCCGGGCTGCCCATCCTGCCGGCCAGCGTCGAAGCGGGCGTGCTGCTGCGTCGTGAGCAGCCACTGCGGCAGGTGCGCATCGAGGATGGGCGACAAGCGGTCGGCTGGCGTTTTCACCCGGACTGGCGCTTCCGCATTGCCGAGCTGGACGCCTGGCTTGCCGCGCTGCCCGGCCTGCTGCGGGCCAAGGCGGTGCTGCATGGCGAGGCCGGCTGGCTGGCGTGCAATCGTACCGAACGAACGGCGCCCTGGACGCCCAGTCCGTGGCGGCGTGACAGCCGGATCGAGCTGATCCTGGCGGCGCAGGTCGATCCACAACCGCTCCACGATGCGCTTCTACGCTGCGCCATCGAGCCAGGATGACGGACGAGGTTGCCCTCGCGGGCCTGGTGAATGATAATAATTATCAGAAGATACTGCTTCGTGAACTCTTTCCGCAGGCTTTCTCATGTCGTTACCCCAACCGCGCGAAGCGGCTGACGCCAGTCTAGCCGTGTCCGCCGAGGACCAACTGTCCTCTGCCGCCACGGCGGAAGACAGTGCCGTACTGCCCAGCGTGAACGCCCAGCGCGTCAACGAGGCCAACCTGCGTCTGGTCAGCTGCGAGGGGGAGCGCCGGGACACGGAGGTGGTTCCCGAAGAGGTGCTGATCCCCTACGCCGTTCCCGTGGAAGGCGTGGAAGAGGGCGAAGAGCCGCCGCGCCGGAGCGGCTGGTGGAAGTCCTCGGGTCTGGCGATCGGCCTGCATGCGGCGATCGTTGCCGGGCTGGTCTGGGTCGTGCCCTCGCCGGCGGAGCTGAACCTGGGCCAGGGCGAGATGCCCAAGGCGATGCAGGTCAGCGTCGTCACCCTGCCGCCCAAGCCTGAGCCGGTGCAGCAACCGCCGGCCGCCGCGCCGGTCCCGACGCCGCCTGAACCGGAGCCGCCCAAGCCGGTCGAGCCGCCCAAACCGGTGGAAAAGCCCAAGCCGAAACCCAAGCCGGTGGAAAAGGCCGTCCCCAAGGTCGCGCCCAAGCCCAAACCGAAACCCAAGCCCGAGCCTGATCCGGAACCGGCGCAGGAAACCTCCGCGGCGCCGACCCCGGCAGCACCGCCGCCGCCTGCCGCGCCGACCGTCGGCCAGTCCACGCCGGGCGCGCAGTCGGCGCCGACCGGCTCTCAAGGCCCGGCAGGCCTGCCGACCGGCAGCCTCAACGACAGCGACATCAAGCCGCTGCGCATGGACCCGCCGAGCTACCCGCGGATCGCCCAGGCGAAGCAGATCGAAGGGCACGTGAAGGTGCTGTTCACCATCACCAGCGCCGGGCGGATCACCGACATCCAGTTCCTCGAGTCGACGCCGCCGCGCGTCTTCGAGCGCAGCGTGCGCGACGCGATGGAGAGATGGCGCTTCGAACCCCGCTCGCTGGGCGGCCGGATCGTGGCCCGCCAGGCGACCAAGGTGTTCAATTTCGAGCTGAAGAAAGCCCGTCGCTGAGACCTTTCGCCCCCAACGAAAAACGCGCCTCCAGGCGCGTTTTTCGTTGGCTGTAATCGGACATGGGCGATGTTCGGGGGGCTCTTGTGGGGGAGCGGATTCATTCCTCGGGGAACAGTTCGGCCTTCAGTAATTCCAGCGCCTCCCGCAGCCCACCGACGGCGATCTGCGCCGGCACCCCGAGCATCAGGTTCAGCGGCAGGTCGAAAGCCTCCACCTGGTTGCCGTCGCGGTCACGGCCCGGCTCGTCGCCTTGCCACTCGCGCGGCAGGCGTTCGGTACAGCTCCCGCCCGCGTCGATATAGCCGTACAGCGGCTTGCCCAGGGCGGCGGCATAACCCAGCTCGAAGGCCGTGCCGCTGTCCGGCTCGGCGCCACGGAAGGGGTTGAGGTTGGCGACCAGCGCATCGGCCTCTGCGATCAGCGCGAGGTTGGCCTGGTAGATCCACAACGCCTGCTCGCGGGGCCGGTCGATTCCCTCGGGCACCGAGTGGTCCAGCGGGTACAAGCCCAGCAGGCCGAACTCGGCGCACAGGGCCTTGAGTCGTTCACCCTGCTCGAAGGCGTCGGGGCGGAACACGTCGGGGCCGGCGAGGTAGATCTTGAGCATGGTCAGAGTCCCATCAGCGACAACATCAGGAAGGTGGCGAACAGCACGAAATGGGTCATGCCTTCGATGGCGTTGGTCTTGCCGTCGTGCAGGTTGAAGCCGGCGACCATCAGGGTGATGAACATCATGCCGGTCTGCAGCGGGGTCATTGCCATCTGGATCGGCTGGCCCTTGAACAGCGCCAGGGCCTCGATCACCGGCACGGTGAGGATGACCGTGGACAGCGAAGCACCCAGGGCGATGTTGACCACTGGCTGCATGCGGTTGGCCAGCGCGGCGCGCAGGGCGGTTAGGATTTCCGGGCTGGCGGAGATCGCCGCCACCAGCAGCGCCGGGACGATCGGCGGCACGCCGCTGCCTTGCAGGCCGACGTCCAGGGCCTTGGACATCACCTCGGCCAGCGCGCCGATCAGCACCACGCCGGCCGCCAGCAGCAGGATCGACCGCCGGCTGTCGCCGGGGGCCGCATGGGCCGTGTGCTGCTCGCCGTGGGCGGCGTAGTTGTAGCTGAAGAAGTAGCTGTGCTGACCGGTCTGCATGCGCAGGAACAGGGCGTAGAGCATCACCATGCAGCCGATGGTGAACATCGAGTAGAGCTTCCACTGCTCGGCGGGGATCAGCTCCGGCACCACCATGGAGATGCCCACGGCGGTGAGGATCATGGTCACGTAGGTCTTGCCCGAGTCGTCGTTGTACGACTGCTCGCCGTGCTTGAGGCCGCCGAGCAGCGCGGCCAGGCCGAGGATGCCGTTCATGTCCAGCATCACCGCGGCATAGATGGTGTCGCGGGCCAGCGTCGGCGAGTGGTTGTGGCCCATCATGATCGCCAGGATCACCACCTCCACCAGCACCGCCGCCAGGGTCAGGATCATGGTGCCGTAGGGTTCGCCGACCTTCTCCGCGAGGATTTCGGCGTGGTGCGCGACGCGCAGCGAGACGCCGATGATCACCGCCAGCAGGACGCTGGCGGTGATTCCGGCAAGCAGCTTGCCGCCGCCCAGCAGGCCGTGTTCCAGCGGGTACACCGCCAGCGCCACCAGCAGGGCGAGAATGAGGAGTTTTTCGTCTTTGAGCGCGCGCAGCATCGAGGACTGTCCATTTCCGGTAAGAGCGAGTGGGCCATCTTAGGCAATGCCCGGAGGGCGTACCAGCGAGCGGCCGACGAGATTCGCACGCAGGCCACGGCGCCCCTCATCGGCCTGTTGGCCTGCACGCTTCGCGGACCGTGCGATACTTTCCGCGACCGCCCGATAACGAGATCCCACCATGTACGACTGGCTCAACGCCCTGCCCAAGGCCGAACTGCACCTGCACCTGGAGGGCTCGCTGGAGCCCGAGCTGCTTTTCGCCCTGGCCGAGCGCAACAGGATCGCCCTGCCCTGGGGCGACGTCGAGAGCCTGCGCCAGGCCTATGCGTTCAACAACCTGCAGGAGTTTCTCGATCTCTATTACGCCGGCGCCGACGTACTGCGCACCGAGCAGGACTTCTACGACCTGACCTGGGCGTACCTTGCGAAGTGCAAGGCGCAGAACGTCATCCACGTCGAGCCGTTCTTCGACCCGCAGACCCACACCGACCGCGGCATTCCCTTCGAGGTGGTGCTGCGCGGCATCCAGGGCGCGCTCAAGGACGGCGAGCAGCAACTGGGCATCAGCCACGGCCTGATCCTCAGCTTCCTGCGCCACCTGTCCGAGGACGAGGCCTTCAAGACCCTGGAGCAGGCCCTGCCGTTCCGCGACGCCTTCATCGCCGTCGGCCTGGACAGCTCCGAGGTCGGCCACCCGCCGAGCAAGTTCCAGCGCGTGTTCGACCGCGCCCGCAGCGAAGGCTTTCTCACCGTTGCCCATGCCGGCGAGGAAGGCCCGCCGGAGTACATCTGGGAAGCCCTGGACCTGCTCAAGATCGAGCGCATCGACCACGGCGTGCGCGCGATCGAGGACGAGCGGCTGATGCGGCGCATCATCGACGAGCAGATCCCGCTGACCGTCTGCCCGCTGTCCAACACCAAGCTCTGCGTGTTCGACCATATGCGCGAGCACAACATCCTCGACATGCTCGAACGCGGCGTGAAGGTGACGGTGAACTCGGACGATCCGGCCTACTTCGGCGGCTACGTCACCGAGAACTTCCATGCCCTGCACGAGCACCTGGGGATGACCAAGGAGCAGGCGCAGCGCCTGGCGCAGAACAGCCTCGACGCTCGACTGGTGAGGTGACGCGTGACGCCCTCTTCCTTCCGGGAGAGGGCGATCGGCTTGGCCGTCTCAGGGCGCCGCTGTCGATGCCGTCAGCGCGGCGGGGAAATCCGGGTGGTAGATGGCCGCCCTCGGCACATCGAGTATCCCGGTCTTGCGCAACTTGCCCAGCACTCGCGCATTGGCCTCGCACAGGCGCACCTCGATGCCGCGCCGCTGAAGATCCTCGATCACCTCCTGCAGGGTCTGCAGGCCGGTGATGTCCATGAACGGCACGCGGCGCAGGCGGATGATCAGCACCTTCGGGTCGGTATGGGTCTGGGCCAGGGCGCGCTCGAAGGTTTCCGCCGCGCCGAAGAACAGCGGCCCTTCGATGCTGTATACCAGTACGCCCGGCGGCAGTTCGGCGAGGCCGCGGCCTCGCAGTTCCACCTCCAGCTCGGTGCCTTCGTCGGCATGTACCTCCACCGACGACGCCATGCGCCGCAGGAAGTGCAGCATGGCGAGGATCACGCCGATGTTCACCGCGATCACCAGGTCGCTGAACACGGTGAGCCCGAAGGTGATCAGCAGGATCGCCACGTCGGCGCGCGGCGCGCGCTTGACCATGAACAGGAAGTGCCGCGCCTCGCTCATGTTCCAGGCCACCACGAAGAGGATCGCCGCCAGCGCGCAGAGCGGAATGTTCGACGCCAGCGGGGCGAGGAACAGCAGGATCAGCACCAGGGTCGCCGCGTGGGTGACGCCGGCCAGCGGGCTGTTGCCGCCGTTGCGGATGTTGGTGGCGGTCCGCGCGATGGCGCCGGTGGCGGCGATGCCGCCGAACAGCGGGGTGACCAGGTTGGCGATGCCCTGGCCGATCAGCTCCTGGTTGGAGTCATGGCGGGTGCCGGCCATGCCGTCGGCGACCACTGCCGAGAGCAGCGATTCGATGGCGCCGAGCATGGCGATGGCGAAGGCCGGGCCGATCAGTTCCAGCACGCGCGGCAGCGTCACCTCCGGCAGGCTGAAGCTCGGCAGGCCCTGGGGAATGCCGCCGAAGGCGCTGCCGATGGTGGCCACGCCGTCGAAGTGGAACAGCGACTGGATGGCCGTCACCACCACCATCGCCACCAGCGGCCCCGGCACCCGGCGCAAGGCGGCGATGCGCGGGGCGAACAGCACCAGCGCCAGGCTCAGCAGCGCCAGCAGGGTGGTTGCGACGTGCAGTTGCGGCAGCGCCTGCAGCAGGTGCCAGACCTTCTGGTGGAAGTGCTCGCCGTTGACGGCGGGCAGGCCGAAGAAGTCTTTCCACTGGCCGACCCAGATGATCACCCCGATGCCGGCGGTGAAGCCGACGATCACCGGCGCCGGGATGAAGCGGATGATCGTGCCGAGCCGGCTCACCCCCAGCAGCACGAGGATGGCGCCGGCCATCAGCGTGGCGATCTGCAGCCCGTCGATGCCGTACTTGGCGGTGATCCCGGCGAGGATGACGATGAAGGCGCCGGTGGGGCCTGCGATCTGCACCCGGCTGCCGCCCAGCAACGACACCAGCGCGCCGGCGAAGATCGCCGTGTAGATACCCTGTTCCGGCTTCACTCCACTGGCGATGGCGAAGGCCATCGCCAGTGGCAGCGCCACCACCCCGACGATCACCCCGGCCACCAGGTTGCGCGTCCAATGCTCATGGCCGAACAGTCCGGCCTTCCAGGCGTCTCGCAGGGCGATCATCGCGGTCTCCGACAGGGTACTGGTTGGGAATAGTAACAGGGCGGCACGGGGTCGGGCGCTGGCGCAGATCATGGCCGCGGCGTGCTGTCGCAGGCAGGATGAGGTGAACAGAATATTGCACAATCCTGATGGTGCCTGGCGAGCCACAGGGTTCTGGAGTGGTTGTTTACAGGCGCTCATAGCCATGATCGACATCGTCGATTTGCCAATAGGCCCCGAAATTGGCAATATAGTGTGCATTATGTTGAACGTTAAGACTTTGCCTCTCCCCACTTCCCGCCTGGTTTCGCGCGAGCGTCACTGGACCGGCGACCTCTAGCCCCTCCCAACGGCAGCTACCTGTTGGTGGCGCCAAGCGCGGCGACCTTCGCCGCCCGAGTCGGCGCCACCGAACCCGAACCGAAAACCGCCGCAAGGATGCTCTTAGCGAGACTGCGCGCGGCCGCCCGTGGGAGGGCTTGCACCATGCGTTCCTGGATCTATCTGTTCGCCGCCATCGGCTTCGAAGTCGTTGGCACCACCTCGATGAAACTTACCCATGCGTTGTACCCGGTTGCGGGTCTGCTGCTGATGTACGTCATGGTTGGCCTGTCGTACTACTTCCTCGCCCTGGCCATCAAGCATGTGCCGGTGGGCGTGGCCTACGCCCTGTGGGAAGGCATCGGCATCGTGCTGATCACCCTGGTCAGCGCTGCCTGGCTGGGCGAGAACCTGACCCTGGAGAAGGGGCTGGGCCTGGCCGTGATGATCGCCGGCATCCTGCTGGTGAAGTCCGGTACCCGCAAGGGCGAGCCTGAGGCCGGCAGGGAGGCTGCCACATGCTGAACCATGAGCTGATTCCGATGGCCTGGCTGGGCCTCGCCATTGTCCTGGAAGTGATCGCCAACCTGCTGCTGAAGTATTCCGACGGCTTTCGCAAGCGCGCCCTGGGCGTCTTCTCGATTCTCTGTGTGCTGGGCGCCTTCACCGCGCTGTCGCAGGCGGTGCGCGGCATCGAGCTGTCGGTGGCCTACGCGGTGTGGGGCGGCTTCGGCATCCTCGCCACCGTGGCGATGGGCTGGGCCCTGTTCGGCCAGCGCCTGGCGTGGCGTGGCTGGGTCGGCCTGACGATGCTGGTGCTGGGCATGGGCTTGCTGAAGCTGGCCTGATGTCGCCGGCGTGACGCACGGGCGGAGTCTCCGAAAGGGAGGGCTCCGCCTTTTTCATGGGCGTCGTCCTGCGCCGATTCATTCCGGCCCGAGGGAAGCAAGAGACGCCCGCCCTGTGCGATAAGGTTATAACCCCGGCGCCGGGCGGCGAGACGGGGGTGAACTATAGTGAGCGGTGTCCGTGGGGCGGAAGAGCGATCCGCCGCGCGCCATGACATGGGACGGAGTCCGTGGACGTGGGGTGGGCGGCACTCGGGGGTGTGGGCGGTAGAGTCCGTGCGACGTTGCTTGCGGGGTGGCGGAGATTCCGCCGCTCTGGCTTATCGGTCTCTTGCTGGCGGGTTTCTCGATTGAACATACAGTCTGCCCCGTGTGACGCTCCGACCTATCTCATGACCGCTATTGGCTCGTTCTCCGCCGAAGCGGTCATCACCTCGCTCCGTCGCGACCCGCAGGCCCGGGTCGTGGGCGTCAGTTCCCTGCCCCGGGAATGGAACGCCAGCTCGCCCTTGCTGGACGCGTTCCACCGGGTGCCCGCCGCGCGGGACGTTCTTTCCTATGTCGGCCGTGTGCTGGACATCTGCGAAACCGAGCGGGTCACCCATGTGCTGCCGCTCATCGACCCCGAGGTCGATGCGTTCACGCGGCACCAGGAAGCGTTCTCCAGTCGCGGCATCACGCTGTGCATGGCGCCCGCCGAAACCGTGTACATCAGTCGGGACAAGTGGCTCGTCTTCGAGGCGTTTCGGGACAATCCGGACATTCGTCCCATCCCGACCTGGAAGATGGAAGATCCCGCCGTGGAAGACCTGGCCTTTCCGTTGTTCGCCAAACCGCGCGACGGCCGCAACAGCGAGGGCCTGGTGCGGATCTACGACGGGGAGGACCTGCGCCACTTCCGCAAGAAGCTGAAGGATCGCGAGTACGTCGTGCAGCCGCTGCTCGATGGCGACGTGTGCGTCGTGGATATCGTGCGACAGCGCGAGACGGGGCAGTGGGCGGGCATCGCCCGCCAGGAGCTGGTGCGAACCCCCAATGGCGCCGGCCTGACCGTGAGGATGCTGAACGACCCGTTGCTGGTCGATGCGGCAGGCCAGATCGCGCGGACCCTGGACGCCAATGGCTGCATCAACATCGAGTTTCTGGTGCAGGACGGCACGTCACAACTGATGGACATCAACCCCCGCTTCTCCGGAGGGATCGTCTTCAGTCATCTTTCCGGCTACGACATGGTGAGCAACCACCTGCGCTGCTTCTCCGGGTCGATGCTCGACGAGCCCGTTGCACCCATTCCGGCCATCCATGCCCGGCATTATGTGGAGGTCACCTTCACGGACCCTCAGTGAGGCTCGACCAGCGGGCCGCGATCCGTTGTGCTGTCGGAAGGGGCCTGCAGCGAACCCTCCGCAGGGGCGGGCTTCGTCCGCGATGCGTCCAGGCGGCTGCCGAGGTGGAGCACCCCTCAGCGCGCAATCCACAGCAGGCACAACGACAGCGTCACCAGCGACCCCAGCGTCGACACCAGGATGCTGCGCGACACCACCGCCGCCTCGCGCCGGTAGTACTCGGCGAGCATGAACGGCCCGGTGCCGGTGGGCAGAGCGCTGAGCAGCAGCGCCGAATCCGCCCACAGCGGCGGCAGGTCGAACACCGTGTAGGCGAGGAACCCGGTGAGCAGCGGCTGGCCGACCAGCTTGATCGCCACCAGCGGCCAGGCGCCGACCCGTGGCCCCTGCGTTTCCTGCTTCTGCGCGAGGAACAGGCCGAGGGACACCAGCGCGCAGGGCGTGGTGGCGGCGGCGAGCATGTCGAGGAAATGCAGCAGCGGCATGGGCAGGCCGATGCCGCTCGCGGCCCAGAGCCCGCCGAGGATCGGCGACACCACCAGGGGGTTCTTGCCCAGCGCCTTGAGCACCACGGCGATGGCGCGGCCAATGTGCTTCTCGTTCTGCAGCCCGACCTCGATGCACACCACGGCGATGGCGAACAGCACGCAGACCACCAGCAGGGAGGCGATCAGCGCCGGTTCAAGGCCGTCCTGGCCGAACACCAGCAGGCACAGTGGAATCCCCATGTACCCGGTGTTGGCGTAGGACGCGCTGAGCCCGTCGATGCTCGCCGCCGGCAGCGCGCGGCCTTGCAGCAACCGCCAGGCGAGGGTGGCGAAGAACACCAGCAGGCAGCCGCCGGTGAAGGCGGCGAGGAAGCCCGGTTGCCAGATTTCCGCCCAGGTGGAGGTGGCGGTGACCTTGAACAGCAGCGCCGGCAGGCACAGCCAGACCACCAGCTTGTTGATCTCCGACGCCGCCTGCGGCCCGAGCCGGTTGGTGCGCCGGCACAGCCAGCCGACCAGGATCAGCGCGAAGATCGGCAGGACGACGGACAGGACGTGGAGCATGGCGGCACAACCAGACAGCGAAACGGCTGGCGAGCATAGGGGGCGACGCCGTCGTCGTCCAATGCGACCCCGGCCGCAAGCGACGGCTCAGACGCGCCCGGTAACCGGGATGCAGGCGCCGGTGATCGCCGCCGCATTGTCCGAGGCGAGGAACAGCAGGGTTGCCGCCAACTGCTCCGGGCGCACCCAGCGGTCGAACTCGGCATCGGGCATGTCGGTGCGGTTCTGCGGGGTGTCGATGATGCTCGGCATCAGCGCATTGACGGTGATGCGCGCGTCCTTGAGTTCCTCGGCCAGCGCCTCGGTCAGGCGCATCACCCCGGCCTTGGCGGCCGCGTAGGCGCCCATCCCCAGGGCCGCGCGGGTCGCGGCGGTGGCCGCGATGTTGAGAATGCGTCCGTGCCCGCGGGCCTTCAGGTGTGCCAGCGCGGCCTGGCTGGAGACCACGGCGGTGCGCAGGTTGATGCGGTACATCAGGTCCCAGGTGTCGACGTCACCATCGGCCAGGGTTTCCCAGTGGAAGCCGCCGGCCACGTTGATCAGCGCATCGAGCCCGCCGAAGTGTTCGGCGGCCTGGTCGATGGCGGTGCGGGCGGCGGCGCTGTCGGTCAGGTCGACGCTGCCCAGGGACAGCGCCCCGGCCTGTGGATAACGCGGACTGACGGCCCGGTCGAGCAGCGCGACCTGCCAGCCGGCAGCGGCGAAGGCCTGGCCGACCACGCTGCCCAGGTAGCCGAAACCACCGGTGATGGCGACGATCTTGTTCATGGCGTGCAACCTCTAGGCGTTGGAAAGGTGGCACTTATAGGGTTAGCACGCCGGGGGAGAAAGGTCGCCGACGCCAGATGCAGGGACGGATCGGGACGGGGCAGGGGGCTGCCTCGCACCGGCGCTTTCATGAGGCCGTTACAGCGGCGACGGCAGGTCATCCGGCTTTCGTCGAAAGGCCTCGGGAACGCCATATGGCACTGGTAAGCTGGAAGCCTGTGAGACCTGGAGCAGGTGATGAATACCCTCTTGCCGGAACGCTCCCTGCAACGCTTCGCGCGCAACCTGCGCGGACGCGATTTCGTGGTGGGGGATGTGCACGGCCATTTCGAACTGCTCGAACGCCTGCTGGAACGGGTGGCGTTCGACGCCGCCGCCGACCGCCTGTTCGCCGCCGGCGACCTGGTGGACCGGGGCCCTTATTCGCCGCGTGTGCTGGAGTGGCTGGAGCATCCCTGGTTCGCCTCGGTGCGCGGCAACCATGAGCAACTGGTGATCGACTCGGTGCTGGCCGGCGACGACCGCGACCTGCACTTCCGCAACGGCGGCGCCTGGCTCTACGCGTTGCCGCAGGACGAGCGCGAGCACATCGCCCGGCGCCTGCAGCACCTGCCGCTGGCCATCGAGGTGGATATCGGGGAGAGTCGCCGCGTGGGCATCGTCCACGCCGAAGCGCCGATCTCGTCAGCCTTTCCGGACTGGGACAGCGGCATGGCGGCCTTGGCAGGGGAGTTGGGCAACGCCGCCCGGCGTAACGCGGCGGCACTGGCAATGTGGGCGCGCACCCGCATCGAGGGCGAGGATGATACGCGGGTGCCCGGCCTTGAGCGCCTGTATGTCGGCCACACGGCGCAGGCCCGCGTGCGTCGGCTGGGCAACACGCACTACATCGACACCGGCAGCGGCTACGCCGATGGCACCTTGAGCCTGGTGGACCTGCACAGCGGAGCGGTGGAGACGGCGGTCGCGCACTGAGCGGCCGCCGTCCGCTTACTCGCCGCGGATGTATTGCTCCAGTTGCCGGATCAGATCGGCCTGCTCGGCGATGGCCGCCTTCACCAGGTCGCCGATCGACAGCAGGCCCAGCAGCTCGCCGTTCTCCACCACCGGCAGGTGGCGCAGGTGGCGTTCGGTCATGATGCTCATGCACGTGTCGATGTTCAGGTGGGAGTCCACGGTGATCACCGGCGCGGTCATCACCGCACGGACCGGCGTGTCCTCCGAGTTGCGCCCCTTGAGCGCCAGGCGCCGGGCATAGTCGCGTTCGCTGAAGAAGCCGACCACCTGGTTGCCCTCCACCACCGGCAAGCCGCCGAGGTTCTTGTCCGCCATCAGGCGTAACGCATCGATCACCATCGCGTCCGGGCCGATGGTGTAAACCTGCTGGTCCGCCTTGGCGTTCAACAGCTGAGCCACATTCTTCATTCCTGACCCCTTTCGTCGTCTCACGGCGCGATGCCCGAGGTTCATAGAGAATCGTGGACAGATGCCGATCCGGCAAGGCCGGAAAGCGGCGCCGGCGCCTTCGAAAACGTCATGCTTCGCCAGCGCGGCTTATACTGACCTTCCATTTCTGCCTTGCTGATCGGCCATGACTGACGACGACCGCGACCTTCCCGAGCCCGAGCACGACCACCTGCTCGATCTCGACGACGACCTCGACAGCCTGCTGGAAGCGGACTCGGCGCATTTCGACGATCCTCTGGACGACGAGGAGCCGGAGGAGTACCAGTCGGGTCTGGACGATGGGGACGACTGGCTGGAGGACTGATTCCAGACGGATTCTCTGCGTCATGAAGTGCTGGCAGAATGCCCGGACACCAAGAGGGATCACCATGCGCTACTTCCCCATCGTCCTGAGCCTCGCCTTGCTGGGCGGCTGTTCCTCCTCCGTTCGTACCGACGAACGCGGCGCTCCCATTTCCCTGTACCGCGATACCCGGCACAACCTGGTGGTGAACTTCCAGCCCGACGCCCAGGTGGCCGCCAACCCGCGCTGGAACGCGCTCATGACCGGTTGGCGGGAAGCGCTGCGCGAGGAAGCGGATTCGGCGGACTATCAGTTTTCGGTGCAGGACGGCGAGCCACGCGCCACGGAAACCCTGTCCACCCTGGTGGTGATCGAGGTCGGCAGCGGCCACAGCGCCAACAACCGCCCGCGTACCGACGAGGGCGAATGGGTCACCTCCACCGTGCGCTACCACGACGGCCTGACCGGCCAGTTGCTCGCGTCGCGCCGCTACGACAGCGAAGCGGAGGCAGGCGGCGACCTGTTCGCCTCGATGGGGCCGTCGCAGCTTGACGCGGTATCCGAGCAGATCGTTGAGGAGGTCGCCGGCGCCCTGCTGGTCGCCCGGCCTTCCCGCCCGCTACCGTCGCCGGCCACGCCCGGTTCGCCAGTGACGCCACCGCGGAGCGTGCCCGCGCCCGCCGCGCCGACCGCGGTGGAAACCGTCGCCCACGCGTCTCCCTCGCGAAGCCAGGAGCAGCAGCTCTTCGAACTGCAGCAGCGCAACCTGCCGTACGAGGAATATCGAGACGAGTACCGCAGGATCATGGGGCGCTGACGGCAACGTCGCGCAGCCCCGCTCGGTAGCTCGAACCTTCGGGACTACCAGAACCAGCCGTCGTCCGACAGCTCCTGTTCGCAACTCTTGTACTGGGCGCTGTACAGCGAGGCGCGCGCCTGGACCTTCTGCGACACGTTCTTCAGCCAGGGCTTGGCGTCGTAACTGTGCTGGCGATAACCGCCCCAACCTTCGTGGTAGTTCAGGTACTGGGCGTAGGCGTCCCACTTGGAAACGCGGTTGACGTTGTAGGTTTTCTGCATGTACCAGCCCATGAAGTCCAGCGCGTCGGCGAAGTCGTCACGGTCGGCGCCCCAGCTTCCCGCTTCCTTCTTGTAGTCCGCCCACGTCTCGTCCTTGGCCTGGGCGTAGCCGTAGGCGGAACTGACCCGGCCCCAGGGGATGAAGCCCAGGAAGTAGTAGCGGGGCGGCAAGGCGTCGTGGTGGAAGGAGGACTCCTGGTACATCATGGCCATCGGCACCTGGATCGGCGCCCCCCAGCGCTTCTGCATCTTCAGCGCCGCGTCGTGCCATTTCGGTTTTTCGCGAAAGATCTCGCAGAGGTTTTCGGGGTTCGCCGGAGGCTTGGTGGCGCACCCGGCAAGGGCCAGGAGCAGGGCTGGCAACGAGAGCCGAAGCATTGGCGGTTCATCCTTTTCGCGCGCGATGGCGCAAGGCTTATACAGCCTTTGCTGGCGAAGATGAATCGTATGACGTCGACGGCAACCCCGACACCAGGATCCGCCAGTTGCCAGGAGTGCACCGCGGGAAGTGCAAGGCTGCACCACCGGAACGAAGAAGGCCCGCGGCGAGCGGGCCTTTTCATGTCCGTGAGCGTCGATCGATGTGGCGACGATGGACGGCGTTTCGGCAAGTTTTGCCGGTTGATAAGTCCGTGTTTTCAGCCGGCACAGGGCAGTGCGGGCGGCGGCGCGTTTCATCGCCATCCTGCTGGCGCGGCTGTCAATGGTAGCGGTGGCTTGATAAAGTAACTGCCGCAGAGGAGCACAGATGAACATTCAGCAGCACGAACTTTTTCTTGAGCCGACTTCGGAACAGAGCCACGTAAAAAAGAATACTCGCTCGGCCCGCTCGGGCACATTTACAGACAATATGAAGTTGCCAGTGCATCGCTGGTTCAGATATTCGGCCGGCTTTTCTGCTGAATGGGCCGAGCAGGTTATAAAAGAATATTCCCCTGCTGCGGTTCTTGATCCTTTTGCAGGTTCCGGAACAACTCTACTGGCGGCCGAGGCTGCCGGTGCGAAGGCATACGGGTTCGAAAGCCACCCTTTCGTGGCCCGGATCGCCGAGGCGAAGATTCACTGGGATCATGACCCACGGCGCCTTCTTGAATGTGCCGATAGAATTCTGATGGCATCGGTAAATGCCCGGCCGGTTCCAGAAGGCGATATTCCGGAACTCATGAAAAAGTGTTATTCCCCGGAAGTCATGCAGAAGTTGTATGCGCTGCAACAGGCATATTTTATCTGCTCATCAGATTTCGATGTTGAAGTATCAAGACTTCTCTGGCTGGCTATTACGGCAATATTGCGTCCTTGCAGTCATGTGGGTACCGCGCAATGGCAGTATGTACTTCCCAACAAGACGAAGGCCAAGACGCTCGAGCCGTTCTTTGCATTTACGCAAAAGGTTCGGGAGATGGCGGCGGATATGGCCGAACTCTCTCGGAAGGCCGTCCGCAGCGATTCGATTGTGTTCCAGCACGACTCTCGCCGAGAGCAGGAACTGATCGAGCCGAACAGCATAGACCTCGTCGTCACCTCGCCGCCGTACCCGAACAACTACGACTATGCGGATGCCACGCGCCTTGAAATGACCTTCTGGAACGAGGTCAAGTCCTGGGGCGATCTGCAGGTGGTTGTCCGGCAGCACATCATCCGCTCCTGCTCGCAGCATTCGACTGCCGAGCGGCTGAAGCTGGACGAGTTGCTTGGCGATGCGTCCGTCGATGCCATTCGCACGGAGCTGTCCGCGGTGTGCAATGAGCTGGCCGAGGTTCGCCTCACCAAAGGCGGCAAGAAGGCCTATCACACGATGGTAGCGGCGTACTTCTACGACCTTTCCAGGGTCCTCCAGGGGCTGCGCAAGGTGTGCAAGCCGGGAAGCACCATGTGCTTCGTGGTGGGCGACTCAGCCCCTTACGGGGTGTATGTCCCGGCTGATGTCTGGCTGGGAGAGCTCGCGCGCGCCGCTGGATTCGAGTCCTACTCCTTCGAGAAACTCAGGGATAGAAACGTAAAGTGGAAAAACAGGAAGCATCAGGTGCCCTTGCATGAAGGGCGCCTGTGGATTAGGGGATAGAGGATAGTGGCAAACTCACCTGCGCATCGTTTTGGCCAGATCATTGGCGACCTGCTGGAGGAAATCATCGCTCCGCAACTTCAGGAGTTCTGCAATAGCCGAGGGTATTACCTCGACAAGAAAGGCAGCAGAGGCAAGGCCAGGAAGGGGAAGAAGGTTTCCTGGTTCGACAAGTATGGCAACAGCCATGACCTGGACTTCGTCATCGAAAAGAATGGTACCGATGATGAAGTCGGGCGTCCCCTGGCTTTCATCGAAGCGGCATGGCGCAGGTACACCAAGCATTCCCGCAACAAGGCCCAGGAAATCCAGGGCGCGGTACTACCCATCGCCGAAAAGTATTCCTGGGACAAGCCTTTCCTCGGTGCGGTGCTGGGTGGAGTTTTCACCTCGAATTCGATCAACCAGATGGAGTCTTCTGGTTTCGATGTCGTGCTGTTCCCCTATGCGAGCGTCGTGGCGGCCTTTGCCTGCGTCGGAATCGATGCAGAGTTCGACGAGGACACTCCAGATGCGGTATTCCAGGCCGCGATCGAGCGATACGAGGCACTCGATGCCGCCGGCCGTTCAGCGCTGGAGCGTGACCTGGTAGAGCGCAACCAGAAGCTTATCGACGAGTTCTTCCATAACCTCGCGGCAACACTGGACCGACAGATCGACAACATTGTCATTGTCCCGCTGCATGGAAGCTCCAATGAGTTCGAGGAGCTCTCCGGTGCGATCTCGTTTGTTCAGCAGTACCAGGAGCAATCGACGCAGGGTGGCCCGTTCAGGGAGTATGAGGTAATCGTCAAGTACTCCAACGGCGACAAGATCGAGGCGCTGTTCAAGGATAAGGCGCGAACTGTCGCTTTCCTTCGCTATGTGAGCGAAGGAGTAGGTATCTAGTCGGAAGGCTGCACTGGCGGTCGTTTCGCGTCGGCGCTCATCGCGGCAAAAAGAAAGCGCCCGGGCTGGCCAGGATTGTGTCCGTCAGTGGACAGCTCTTGATCTCGCTCCGTTTCATCCTTGTACGCCGCGGGTTCGAATTTTCTTCAGGCGTACAAGCCGGCATACATGACGAGCCATGCTGGGGATGGACCGGGATAGACCGCCAGAAACAAGAAAGCCCGCACGGGGCGGGCTTTTCAGGGTGTTCCGTAGACTGTTGGAGACAGCCCGAAACAGGTAGATGGCGCATCCGGCGGGATTCGAACCCACGACCCCTGCCTTCGGAGGGCAGTACTCTATCCAGCTGAGCTACGGATGCGTATGCCGCGCCTGGCGCGGCAGGCGGCAATCATACGCATCTCGGGCTTGGGCGTCCAATAACAGTACGTTCGTTCATGATATCGAACGAAAAGCGCCGCCTGTCGGTAGAAAAATGCCTAAAAGGCTCTGCTGCCGGATACCTTCGTTGGTTTTGTCGAACAAGCTCTTGCCCTTTGCAGTCGAGGGCCCTAGGATTCGTTTGAGATTTCAAACGCCTCCCCATCACAACAACAGGAGACCGGAGAATTGGCATCACACCAGCCGGCCAACAGCCTGCGGGATGACATTCTTCCGTTGTGCCAACCGCTTGTCTTCACTGACAGCAGGTCCCTGTGCGGCTTCCGTCGATCAGCGTACCGGAAGGTTGTAGGGCAGACGTCTTCTTGGATTCAATCCAGGAATCCGTGCGTGAGCGAACTGGACCAGACCGGGCAATGACCCCGGTCTGTGTTTTTTCGTGTCCGCGTGCCGAGCGAACTAAGAGCCGTTCGCCTGGCGTCGCCCCTTGCTGTGGCGACCTTCGCCCCTGGCACCGACATGGGTCGGTCGGGGTGAATGAACGGTAGGGACTGCGGTCTCTCCATTCCAGACAACAAGACAGGTGGGGACTCGAGGTCGACCCGCCGTCCACAGGCTTTCCTCGAAAGGAGACAGGTCATGCAACTCAATGATGCCAAGCTGTTCCGTCAACAGGCTTACATCGACGGTTCCTGGGTCGACGCCGACAACGGCCAGACCATCAAGGTGAACAACCCGGCCACCAACGAAATCATCGGCAGCGTGCCGAAGATGGGCGCCGCCGAAACCCGCCGCGCCATCGAAGCCGCCGACAAGGCCCTGCCGGCCTGGCGTGCGCTGACCGCGAAAGAGCGTGCCAACAAGCTGCGCAAGTGGTTCGACCTGATGATCGAGAACCAGGACGACCTGGCTCGCCTGATGACCATCGAGCAGGGCAAGCCGCTGGCCGAAGCCAAGGGCGAGATCGCCTACGCCGCCTCCTTCCTCGAATGGTTCGGCGAAGAAGCCAAGCGCATCTACGGCGACACCATTCCGGGCCACCAGCCCGACAAGCGCATCATCGTGATCAAGCAGCCGATCGGCGTGACCGCGGCCATCACCCCGTGGAACTTCCCCTCCGCGATGATCACCCGCAAAGCCGGCCCAGCCCTGGCCGCCGGTTGCACCATGGTGCTCAAGCCCGCATCGCAGACCCCGTACTCCGCCCTGGCTCTGGCCGAGCTGGCCGAGCGCGCCGGCATTCCGAAGGGCGTGTTCAGCGTCGTCACCGGCAGCGCCGGCGAAGTCGGCGGTGAGCTGACCAGCAACCCGATCGTGCGCAAGCTGACCTTCACCGGCTCCACCGAGATCGGTCGCCAACTGATGGCCGAATGCGCCAAGGACATCAAGAAAGTGTCCCTGGAACTGGGCGGCAACGCTCCGTTCATCGTGTTCGACGATGCTGACCTGGACGCCGCCGTCGAAGGCGCGCTGATCTCCAAGTACCGCAACAACGGCCAGACCTGTGTCTGCGCCAACCGCCTGTACGTACAGGACGGCGTGTACGACGCCTTCGTCGAGAAGCTGAAGGTCGCCGTGGCCAAGCTGAACATCGGCAACGGCCTGGAGCAGGGCATCACCACCGGCCCGCTGATCGATTCCAAGGCGGTTGCCAAGGTCGAAGAGCACATCGCCGACGCCGTCTCCAAGGGCGCCAAGGTCCTCTCCGGCGGCAAGCCGCACGCCCTGGGTGGCACCTTCTTCGAGCCGACCATCCTGGTCGACGTACCGAAGAACGCCCTGGTGTCCAAGGACGAGACCTTCGGCCCGCTGGCGCCGGTGTTCCGCTTCAAGGACGAGGCCGAAGTCATCGCCATGTCCAACGACACCGAGTTCGGCCTGGCTTCCTACTTCTACGCCCGTGACCTGGCCCGCGTGTTCCGCGTGGCCGAGCAGCTGGAGTACGGCATGGTGGGCATCAACACCGGCCTGATCTCCAACGAAGTGTCGCCGTTCGGTGGTATCAAGGCGTCGGGCCTGGGCCGCGAAGGTTCGAAGTACGGTATCGAGGACTACCTCGAGATCAAGTACCTCTGCCTCGGCGGTATCTGATCCGTTTTTTCCGTGGGCGCGCGGGTGGCAGGCAAGAGCTGACAGCCACCTTCGCGCCGGCGTTTTCCGGTGGTAGCACCGGACAACCCGTCTGGCGGGCCGCAAGTTCCACGGCAGTCGATCATCGTATGCTGTCGTGTGAGGCTTCTCCCCCGCTTTCATCCTTTGATCCGGTCGCCCGATGAGCGGCCACTGAGGAAGCTATGAGCAAAACCAACGAATCCCTGCTGCAACGTCGTCAGGCCGCCGTACCGCGCGGTGTAGGCCAGATCCACCCGGTCGTCGCCGAGCGTGCCGAGAACTCCACCGTGTGGGACGTCGAAGGTCGCGAGTACATCGACTTCGCTGGCGGCATCGCCGTACTGAACACCGGCCACCTGCACCCGAAAGTGGTTGCCGCCGTTCAGGAGCAACTGACCAAGCTGACCCACACCTGCTTCCAGGTGCTGGCGTACGAGCCCTACATCGAACTGGCCGAAGAGATCGCCAAGCGCGTTCCGGGCAACTTCCCGAAGAAGACCCTGCTGGTCACCTCCGGCTCCGAAGCGGTTGAAAACGCCGTCAAGATCGCCCGTGCCGCCACCGGCCGCGCTGGCGTGATCGCCTTCACCGGCGCCTACCACGGCCGTACCATGATGACCCTGGGCCTGACCGGCAAGGTCGTTCCGTACTCCGCTGGCATGGGCCTGATGCCGGGCGGCATCTTCCGCGCCCTGGCTCCGTGCGAACTGCACGGCGTGAGCGAAGACGAGTCGATCGCCAGCATCGAGCGCATCTTCAAGAACGACGCTCAGCCGCGCGACATCGCCGCCATCATCATCGAGCCGGTTCAGGGCGAGGGTGGCTTCTACGTCAACTCCAAGTCCTTCATGCAGCGCCTGCGCGCCCTGTGCGACGAGCACGGCATCCTGCTGATCGCTGACGAAGTACAGACCGGCGCTGGCCGTACCGGCACCTTCTTCGCCACCGAGCAACTGGGCATCGTTCCGGACCTGACCACCTTCGCCAAGTCCGTTGGTGGTGGTTTCCCGATCTCCGGTGTTTCCGGCAAGGCCGAAATCATGGACGCCATCGCTCCCGGCGGCCTGGGCGGCACCTACGCCGGTAGCCCGATCGCCTGCGCCGCGGCCCTGGCCGTGCTGAAAGTGTTCGACGAAGAGAAGCTGCTGGAGCGTTCGCAAGCCGTTGGCGAGCGCCTGAAGGCTGGTCTGCGCGACATCCAGGCCAAGCACAAGGTGATCGGCGACGTTCGTGGCCTGGGTTCGATGGTTGCCATCGAGCTGTTCGAAGGCGGCGACCACAACAAGCCGGCTGCCGAACTGGTCAGCAAGATCGTGGTTCGCGCCCGTGAGAAAGGTCTGATCCTGCTCTCCTGCGGCACCTACTACAACGTGATCCGCTTCCTGATGCCGGTAACCATCCCTGACGCGCAGCTGGAAAAAGGCCTGGCCATCCTGGCCGAGTGCTTCGACGAACTGGCCTGAGCCTTACCGCTCTAACGGTTCAAAAGAAGGCCCGCGCAAGCGGGCCTTTTCTTTTCCGAGCTTTTGCCTCGCGGTGGATTCCTTTCTTTGTGCAGGGGAGGGCAGGTTTCCGGGCATGAAAAACGCCGCTGCCCTTGCGGGGAGCAGCGTTTCTCAGGGTGGCGGGCGCCTCAGCGCTTGGCCAGCAGTTCCTGGCCGCGAGCGACGGCGGCGCGGACCTGATTCGGCGCGGTGCCGCCGATGTGGTCGCGGGCGTTCACCGAGCCTTCCAGGGTCAGCACGGCGAACACGTCGTCGTCGATCTGGTCGCTGAACTGACGCAGCTCGTCCAGGCTCATCTCGGCCAGGTCCTTGCCGCTGTCTACGCCGTACTTCACGGCGTGGCCGACGATCTCGTGGCAGTCACGGAACGGCAGGCCACGGCGCACCAGGTAGTCGGCGAGGTCGGTGGCGGTGGAGAAGCCGCGGCGGGCCGCTTCGCGCATGATCTCGCGCTTGGGCTTGATCGCCGGAACCATGTCGGCGAAGGCGCGCAGGCTGTCGCGCAGGGTATCGGCGGCGTCGAACAGCGGCTCCTTGTCTTCCTGGTTGTCCTTGTTGTATGCCAGCGGCTGGCCCTTCATCAGGGTCAGCAGGCCGGCGAGGTGGCCGAACACGCGGCCGGACTTTCCGCGCACCAGCTCCGGCACGTCCGGGTTCTTCTTCTGCGGCATGATCGAGGAACCGGTGCAGAAGCGGTCGGGCAGGTCGATGAACTGGAACTGGGCGCTGGTCCAGAGCACCAGCTCTTCGGAGAAACGCGACAGGTGCATCATCGCCACGGAGGCGGCGGCGCAGAATTCGATGGCGAAATCACGGTCGGACACGCCGTCCAGCGAGTTGCCGGAGATCGCTTCGAAGCCCAGCAGTTCGCAGGTGATGGTCCGGTCGATCGGGTAGGTGGTGCCAGCCAGCGCGGCGCTGCCCAGAGGCATGCGGTTGGCGCGCTTGCGGCAGTCCACCAGGCGCTCGTAGTCGCGGCTGAGCATTTCGAACCAGGCCAGCAGGTGGTGGCCGAAGGTCACCGGCTGGGCTGTCTGCAGGTGGGTGAAGCCGGGCATGATGGTATCCGCTTCGGCGTCCGCCAGGCCCAGCAGGCCCTGCTGCAGGCGGGTGATCTCTTTGATGATCAGGTCGATCTCGTCGCGCAGCCAGAGGCGGATGTCGGTGGCCACCTGGTCGTTGCGCGAACGGCCGGTGTGCAGCTTCTTGCCGGTGATGCCGATGCGGTCGGTCAGGCGTGCTTCGATGTTCATGTGCACGTCTTCCAGGTCGACGCGCCAGTCGAAGGTGCCGGCCTCGATCTCGCTCTGGATCTGCGCAAGGCCCCCGATGATGGTGTCGCGCTCGGCGTCGGTCAGCACGCCGACCTTGGCCAGCATGGTGGCGTGGGCGATGGAGCCCATGATGTCGTGGCGATAGAGGCGCTTGTCGAAGTCGACGGAAGCGGTGAAGCGGGCGACAAAGGCATCGACGGGCTCGCTGAAACGGCCGCCCCAGGACTGGTTGGTCTTCTCTACGCTCATGGATCTCTCTCGCTGAAACGGGCAGGCGCGGCGCGCGGCCTGCATGAAGGGCAAAGTGCGACGATAATAGCAGGCTGAAGGACAAAACCGGCGGCGCTTTGGCGGTTGGGGGAGCGGCGATGAATCGCAGTGCGGCCCCGGCCGATCCTTGCGCTGCCCGACATTTCCAGGCTCTGGTCGCACGCTGCGCTTGCCGCCGTGCGGACGCTTACGGAAACTGCGTCGATGCCCATACTCGCGAAGACCGGCGTCCGGCCGGCACCCGAAGACGATTTCTTCATTCCCGAACTGTGTGAGCCCGAAGCGCTGTTCAGCCTGGTGGTGCTGGCCGAGATGCTGGTGCTGGTGATCGTGCTGGCTGAACCGATGACGCCGAATTTCAACTGGGTGCGTCTGTCGCTGATCTCGCTCTTCGTGCAGTGGAACGTGCTGCTCTCGGCCGGCCTGCTGTGCCGCTTGCGGCCGCTGCTGGCGCGCCGCCCCGCCTGGCTTGCCGGGGTGCTCAGCTGTGCGCTGGTGGTGGCGTTGACGCTCGCCTGCACGGCGGTGGCCGACTACCTGTCCCTGGGCGGGCCGATGTCGCGCACCGGCGAGGTGAATCTCTACCTGCGCCATGCATTGATCGCCCTCATCATGTCCACCCTGTTGCTACGCTACTTTTATCTCCTGAGCCAATGGCGGCGTCAGGAACAGGCCGAGCTGCGGGCGCGGATCGAATCGCTGCAGGCGCGTATCCGTCCGCATTTCCTGTTCAACAGTCTCAACAGCATCGCCAGTCTGATCGAGCTTGACCCGGGCAAGGCCGAGCAGGCGGTGCTGAATCTGTCGGACCTGTTCCGCGCCAGCCTGGCCAATCCCGGAACATTAATTTCCTGGGGGGAGGAACTCGAGTTGGCCAGACGCTATCTTTCCATTGAGCAGTTTCGTCTTGGCGCTCGGTTGCAGATGGACTGGCAGGTGCACGGCGTGCCCGATGGCGTGCCGATCCCGCAGTTGACGCTGCAGCCTTTGCTGGAGAACTCGTTGATTTATGGCATCCAGCCGCGCATCGAAGGCGGGCTGGTGAAAGTTGAGGCGGACTACCGTGACGGTGTGTTTCAGCTCTGCGTGAGCAACCCGTACGACGAGTCGACGCAGACGTTGCCCACGAAGGGGACCAAGCAGGCGCTGCAAAATATTGCGGCGAGACTTGCGGCACTTTTCGGGCCAAAAGCTAGTCTCAGCGTCGAGCGCCGTGACGGACGGCACTACACCTGTCTACGCTATCCATGTGCGCGTCTCATGCAGGAAGCCTGAGCTTATGAATGTCCTGATCGTCGATGACGAACCCCTGGCGCGAGAGCGCCTGGCCCGGCTGGTAGGGCAACTGGACGGCTATCGCGTCCTCGAACCCTCCGCCAGCAATGGTGAAGAAGCGCTGACGCTGATCGACAGCCTGAAGCCGGATATCGTCCTGCTGGATATCCGCATGCCCGGCCTGGACGGGCTTCAGGTGGCGGCCAAGCTGTGCGAGCGCGAAACCCCACCGGCGGTGATCTTCTGCACCGCCCATGACGAATTCGCCCTGGAGGCCTTCCAGGTCAGCGCGGTCGGCTACCTGGTCAAGCCAGTCCGCAGCGAGGACCTGGCCGAAGCCTTGAAGAAGGCCTCGCGGCCCAACCGCGTGCAACTGGCGGCGTTGACCAAGCCGCCGGCAGCCGGCGGTCCCGGCCCGCGCAGCCACATCAGCGCGCGGACCCGCAAAGGCATCGAGCTGATCCCGTTGGAAGACGTGATCTTCTTCATCGCCGACCATAAGTACGTGACCCTGCGCCACGCTGGCGGCGAAGTGCTGCTGGACGAGCCGCTGAAGGCGCTGGAAGACGAGTTCGGTGATCGCTTCGTGCGTATCCACCGCAACGCGCTGGTTTCCCGCGAGCGCATCGAGCGCTTGCAGCGTACGCCGCTGGGGCACTTCCAGCTGTACCTCAAGGGGCTCAACGGCGATGCACTGACCGTCAGCCGCCGGCATGTCGCTGGCGTACGGCGACTCATGCATAACCTGTAGCGACACAGTGCCGCATTCCGCGTGAAGCCTGGGTCCTGCGCCCAGGCTTCTGCGCGCGCGAGCTGTTATGATGCGGGTCGTCTCATGCACGCTCTATTGCACGGAAATGCCCATGTCCTCTCGCGAAATCCGTATCGCCACGCGCCAGAGTGCGCTGGCCCTGTGGCAGGCCGAATACGTCAAGGCCCGCCTGGAACAGGCCCATCCCGGCCTGCTCGTTACTCTTCTGCCGATGACCAGTCGCGGCGACAAGCTGCTCGACGCACCGTTGGCGAAGATTGGCGGCAAGGGCCTGTTCGTCAAGGAGCTGGAGACCGCACTGCTGGAGAACGAGGCGGACATCGCCGTGCACTCCATGAAGGACGTGCCGATGGACTTCCCCCAGGGTCTTGGCCTGTACTGCATCTGCGAGCGCGAAGACCCGCGCGACGCCTTCGTTTCCAATACCTACGCCAGCCTCGATGAGCTGCCCGCCGGTAGCGTGGTCGGCACGTCCAGCCTGCGCCGCCAGGCGCAGCTGCTGGCGAGCCGCCCGGACCTGCAGATCCGCTTCCTGCGCGGCAACGTCAACACCCGTCTGGCCAAGCTGGATGCCGGCGAGTACGACGCCATCATCCTCGCCGCCGCCGGCCTGATCCGCCTCGGTTTCGAGAATCGCATCCGCTCCTCCATCAGTGTCGAAGCCAGCCTGCCGGCTGGCGGCCAAGGCGCGGTGGGCATCGAGTGCCGTACTGCCGACGCCGAAATCCATGCGCTGCTGGAGCCGCTGCATCACGCGCAAACCGCCGTGCGTGTCACCGCCGAGCGTGCCCTGAACAAGCGCCTCAACGGTGGCTGCCAGGTGCCCATCGCCTGCTACGCCATTCTCGAGGGCGATCAGTTGTGGCTGCGCGGCCTGGTCGGCCAGCCCGATGGTTCCCAGTTGCTGCGTGCCGAGGCGCGTGCGCCGCAGGCCGACGCGGAAGCGCTCGGCGTGAAGGTGGCCGAGGACCTGCTGGAACAGGGCGCCCAGGAAATCCTCACGGCGGTGTACGGCGAGGCCGATCACCCGTGAGCCGCTGGCGGCTGCTGCTGACCCGTCCCGAGGATGAGTGCGCGGCGCTGGCCGCGAGCCTCGCCGAGGTAGGGATCCACAGCGCCAGCTTGCCGTTGCTGGCGATCGTTGCGCGGGAAGAGTCGCCGGCCGAACGCAGCCTGATCCTTGACCTGGACCGCTACTGCGCGGTTATCGTGGTCAGCAAGCCGGCGGCGCGCCTTGGCCTTGAGCGGCTGGATCGCTACTGGCCACAGCCGCCGTCGAACCAGGGCTGGTTCACCGTGGGCGCGGCGACCGCGGCTATTCTCGAGGACTACGGCCTGGCAGTGCATTACCCCGTGGACGGCGACGACAGCGAAGCCCTGTTGAAGCTGCCGGCGTTGGCGCAGGCGCTGCAGGTGCATGATCCGAAGGTGCTGATCCTGCGTGGCGAAGGTGGCCGAGAATTTCTCGCCGATTGCCTGCGCGGCCAAGGCGTGGCGGTCGACTATCTGGAACTCTACCGCCGCGAGTTGCCGGCCTATCCCTCGGGGGAACTGCTGAGGCGGGTCCGCGAGGAACATCTGAACGCGGTGGCGATCAGCAGCGGGCAGGGGTTGGAGCACCTGCATCGTCTGGCGGCGCAGGACTGGCCGCAGGTGAGTGCGCTGCCGCTGTTCGTGCCCAGTCCGCGTGTGGCCGAGCAGGCCCGCGGGCTGGGCGCGCAGCGAGTGATCGATTGTCGGGGCGCCAGCGCTGCGGCACTGATGGAGGCGCTGAGAAGCGCTGACGAGAACAATTTCTGAGCGAAGGATGGATCTGTGAGCGAAGCCGTCACTCCCCAAGAGACTCCCACTCCGACCAATCCGGCCACGGAGCCTGCGCCGCGCAAAGGCGGCGCGGGCATTGCCCTGCTGGCCCTGCTGGTCGGCGCTGCCGGCCTCGCCGCGGGCGGCTGGGGTATCTGGCAAGTCCAGCAACTGAAGGGCGCCGAGCAGCAGCGCAGCGCCCAGTTGGAGGACGCCCGCGGGCAGGCGCAGAGCGTGCAGAATAGCAACCTCGAACTGAACAAGCGCCTGGACGACCTGCCGACCGCCGATGAGCTGGAGGCCCGCCGCCGCCTGGTGGTGGAATTGCAGGGCGACCAGCAGCAGTTGTCCAAGCAGCTCAAGCAGGTGCTGGGCCAGAGCCGCCAGCAGTGGCGCCTGGCCGAAGCCGAACACCTGCTGCGCCTGGCCGCGCTGCGCCTGTCCGCGCTACAGGACATCGACAGCGCGACCGAGCTGGTGCAGGGCGCCGACGATATCCTGCGCGTGCAGAACGATCCGGGTGCCTTCGCTGCCCGCGCGCAACTGGCCAAGAGCCTGGAGGCGCTGCGCAGCCTGCCGCGTCCGGACCGCACCGGACTGTTCCTGCAGTTGGGCGCCCTGCGTGATCAGGCTGCGCAGTTGCAGCCGCTCAACCCGGCCTTCAAGGCCGACGAGAACGGCACCGCCGCCGCCACCGCCTGGGGTGACGGCAGCAGTACCTGGGACCTGTGGTGGGAGCGCATCTCCCACTACGTCCGCATCGACTTCAACGCCGGCCAGGACATCCGCCCGTTGCTCTCCGGCCAGCAGCTCGACCGTGTGCGCCTGGCCCTCAGCCTGGCGCTGGAGCAGGCCCAGTGGGCGGCCCTGAACGGCAAGCAGGATGTCTACCAGCAGGCGCTGAAACAGGCCCGGCAGATCGTGGGCGACTTCTTCAACGCCGACCTCGCCGACAGTCGCGCCCTGGCGACGCGTCTCGACGAGTTGAGCGGCCAGGCCGTCACCGTGCAGATGCCGGACCTCAGCCCCGCCCTCAGCTCGCTGCAGGCCTACCTCGCACGCCGCGACGCCGATGCCGCCCAGCAGGAAGCCGTCGCGCCTGACGCGGGGACCCAGCCATGAGCCGCGTCTATGTGCTGATCCTGGCCGTCGTGCTGGCCGCCACCCTGATCGGGCTGGCCGTCGCCGAGCAGTCGGGCTACGTGCTGATTGCCTACAAGAGCTTCCGTTACGAATCCAGCCTGTGGACGTTCCTCGCGCTGCTGGTGGTGCTCTGGGTCCTGTACCTGGGCGTGCGGCTGGTGCTGCGTCTGCTGGGCGTTTCCGGGCGGGTGGTCAATCCCTGGTCGCGCTTCAACCGCCGCCGTCGTTCGCAACTGGCCGAGGAGAACGGTCAGCGCGACCTCGCCGAAGGGCACTGGCAGCAGGCCCTGCGTCACCTGCGGCGTGCCGCGGAGCTGAGCGACCGTCCGCTGCCGCACTACCTGGGCGCCGCCCGCGCCGCCAACGAGTTGGGCAGGACCGAAGAATGCGACGAGCTCCTCGAACGTGCCCAGCAGCGCGAACCAGGGGGCGAGCTGGCCGTGGGCCTGACCCGCGCCCAGTTGCTGATCAACCGCAGTGACTTCGCCCAGGCGCGCACCGTGCTGGACAAGCTGCACCAGGATCATCCGCGTCACCCCACGGTGCTGCGCCTGCTCCAGCAGCTCTACGTCAGCCTGCACGACTGGCAGGCGCTGTGCGTGCTGCTGCCCGAGCTGCGTAAGGAGCGTGTGCTGCAGAACGCCGAACTGGCCGATCTGGAGCGTCGTGCCTGGATGGCGGCACTGGACGAGGCCGGCGAGCAGGGTATCGGCCAGGGCGAGAGCAGCCTGCAGCCGCTCACCCAGCGCTGGCAGAACGTGCCGAGCAATCTGCGCGCGCAGCCGCTGCTGGTCGCCGCCTACGCCGAGCAGCTGTTGCGCCTGGGTGCGCCGGAAGAGGCCGAGGAAGTCCTGCGCAAGGCGCTCAAGGAGGGCTACGACAGCCGCCTGGTGCATCTGTATGGCCGCGCCCGTGGCCGTGAGGGCGCACAGCAGCTCAAGACCGCCGAAGGCTGGCTGAAGCAGCAGGGTGACGACCCCGAACTGCTGCTGGCCCTGGGTCGCCTGAGCCTGCAGAACAAACTCTGGGGCAAGGCGCGCGAGTACCTGGAAGCCAGCCTTGCGCGTCAGCGCAGCGCGGAAGCCTGTGCCGAACTGGCGCGCCTGCTGGCGCAACTGGGCGAGGTGGAGCGCAGCAACCAGCTGTTTCAGGAAGGCCTGGGCCTGCTGGCGCCGCCGGTCTCGCAACCGGTGGCGGTGCGGGCCTGATCCCGCTGCATGAGAAAACGGCGCCCACGGGCGCCGTTTTCGCTTCTCAGGGTTTGCCGTAGCGGATGCGGTAGATCGCGCCGTTCTGGTCGTCGCTCACCAGGAGCGCGCCGTCGGGCGCCACCAGCACGTCGACCGGCCGGCCGCGTACCTGGCCGTTCGCGTCCAGCCAGCCTTCGGCGAACACGCTCTGGCGCTTGAGTGAGCCGTCCTCGTTCAGTTCGACACGGGCCACGCGGTAGCCGATCTTCTGCGTGCGATTCCACGAGCCGTGTTCGGCGATGAACAGGTTGTCGCGGTACTCCGGTGGGAACTGCTCGCCCGTGTAGAAACGCAGCCCCAGCGCCGCGACGTGAGGGCCGAGCCTGGCCACCGGTGGGGTGAAGGCGGAGCAGGGCGTCTTGCCTTCCTCGGGGTCGGCGATGTCGCCCTGGTGGCAATCGGGATAGCCGAAGTCCTCGCCGGCGCGGCTGACCCTGTTCAGTTCGTCGTCGGGCTGGTTATCGCCGAGCAGGTCGCGGCCGTTGTCGGTGAACCAGAGTTGGCGTGTCTGCGGATGCCAGGTGAAACCGACGGTGTTGCGAATGCCGTGGGCGACTACTTCGCGGGCGCTGCCATCGGTGTTCAGGCGTTGCAGGTTGGCGTACTTCTCACGGTCCGGGCGGCAGATATTGCACGGCGCGCCCACCGGCACGTAGAGCTTGCCGTCCGGCCCGAAGGCGATGAACCTCCAGCCGTGCGCCGTCTCGGACGGGAAGCGGACAGGCAGCTCCTCGGGCGGCGGCGGTGCGTCGAGGCGCTTCTCGATCCCGCGCAACACCAGGATGCGACTGACGGCCGAGACATACAGGTCGCCTTCGTGGAAGGCAACGCCCACGGGCATCTGCAGGTTCTCCGCCACCACCGAGACGCGGCCGTTCGGGCGTACCGCATAGACCTTGCCGGCGCTCATGCTGCCGACGAACAGGGTGCCCGCAGCGCCCCAGGTCATGGCGCGCGCGCCCGGAACCTGGTTGGTGAGCAGGCTGATGTGGAAGCCCTCCGGTAGCCGGATGTAGTCCAGGGCGCTGTCCGAACAGGCCGGAAGGCTGACCAGGCACAAGAGCACGAAGAGCGGCAGTGGACGACGCATGGCATGGATTCCCGGATGAGTGCCACCGGCAGTTTAGACAGCCGCCTTGAAACAGCGTCGGACTTTCCTCTACCGTAGCGCCCTTCCTGCAACAGCCCATTCAGCGGAGCCGCCATGAACCTGGCCAGCCGTCGTTCCCTGTTCTTCCTCGCCTTCATCGCCTGCGCCGTCATGCTCGGCGCCGGCTTCTACCTGCAGTACGTGATCGGGTTGGAGCCCTGCCCGCTGTGCATCCTGCAGCGCATCTTCTTCGCCGGCGCCGGACTCTTCGCGCTGATCGCCGGGCTGCATGGCCGCGGCCCCCGCGTATATTCGGTGCTGATCCTGCTCTGCTCGCTGGCTGGCGCCGGCACCGCGGGCCGCCAGATCTGGCTGCAGACCCTGCCGCCGGACCAGTTGCCTGCCTGCCTGCCGCCGCTGGAATACATGATGGAGAGCATGCCCTACGCCGACATCCTGTGGACCATGTTCCACGGATCGGCCGACTGCGCGGAAGTCACCTGGACCCTGTTCAGCCTGAGCATCCCGGAGTGGAGCCTGCTCGCCTTCATCGCCTTCTCGCTGTTCGCCATCTTCCAGTTCTTCCGCCGCGGCTGAGCGTCGCATCCCTTCCGGCTCTGACCTGCGCGCTCTGGCGCAGGCCAGAGAGGCCGCGGCCTGCCGATTAAACGCTCGTATGAATTTTCCGCGCGCCTTTGTCTTGAAGGCGGAATCGGGCGGGCATACTCTGGATTCCCATTCCGCCGGAAAGCCGCCACCGAAGAAAAACCAGTTACGCGGATGCCGAGGTTCGACAGAATATTGTCCCGGGGCGGACATTGCCGGGACGGCGACAAGGGAAGTGAGGACAACATGCTCGAGAGCTGCCGTAATGCCCAGGAACGTTGGGGAGGCGTACACCAGCTGATCGACCGCTGGCTGCGGGATCGACATGAGTTGGTCCGGGCATTCGATTCCCTGGACGGTGTCCAGGCGCCGAAGACCAACGCCGAGCCCCTGCAGAGCTTTTGCCAGCTCCTGCTCGACTACGTGTCGGCGGGCCATTTCGAAGTCTACGAACAGTTGATGAACGAAGCGCAGGCCTTCGGGGATACCCGGGGGCTGGAACTGGCCAAGCAGATCTATCCCCGCCTCGAAACCATCACCGCCAATGCGCTCAACTTCAATGATCGCTGCGACAACGGCGACTGCCGCGAAGGCACCTGCCTGAGCAGCGAGTTGAAGAGTCTGCGCCAGCAACTGCACGAACGCTTCGAACTGGAAGATTGCCTGATCGAGGTGTTGCACAACGCCCACGAACAGAAAGTTGCCACGGTCTGATCGACGCACCGGGTGGGGAAGCGGCGCGAGCGCGTGAAGCGGTCGCGCCGTTTTCGTTTCAGCGACTCTCCAGCAACTCGATCTCGAACACCAGCGGCGCGTATGCGGGAATCAGGTCGCCCGCTCCTTCGGCGCCATACGCCTGCGCCGATGGCACCACCACCCTCCAGCGCGCGCCCATCGGCATTGCTTGCAGTGCGATGCGCCAACCGGGAATGACCGTATCGAGACGGAACCATTGCGGCGAGGCGCTGGCATCGAACGGGCTACCGTCCGCCAGGTTGCCGATGTAGTTCACCCGTACCTCGCGCAACTGCGGATTGCCATTGCCGCGTCCGCCTTTCAACTCACTGATCAGTACGCCGCCCGGCAATTCGCGAACACCGTAGCGCGCCTTTTCGTTGACCAGAAAACGCCTCTCCGCAGCTCGCGCGGCGTCGGCGGATTGTGCCTGTGCCGAGGTGCCTTCTTGCTGCTGATCATGGACGCCGAGCACCTGCTTCATGCGCGCCTCCGGCAGTGCCAGCGGCTCGCCGCGATAGCTCTGGCGCAGGCCTTCCAGCAGGTCGTCGATGGCGATGCCAGGGGCCTCCTGATGCAGCCGTTCACCCAGTTGCACACCCAGGGCGTAGGCCAGTTCGTCCCTGGGTGGCGCGGCGCTGGCCAGCAGTGGCGTGATCAGCACGCAGAGCGGAGCAAGACGAAGCATGGGTTCTCTCGACTGTGAAAACGGCTGGAGATTATGCCGGGCGCGGGCTCCAGCTCAATCAGGACAGTGGCGAGCGGCTTCCGACGGGGCTAGTATGGGCGCAACCACGTCCGCCAGGAGGCACGTCATGTCGGCCAACAAGAAACCTGTCACTACCCCTTTGCACCTGTTGCAGCAGTTGTCCCACAGCCTGATCGATCACCTTGAAGGCGCCTGCAAGCAGGCCCTCGTCGACGCCGAAAAACTGCTCGCCAAGCTCGAGAAGCAACGCGGCAAGGCACAGGAAAAACTGCACAAGGCGCGCACCAAGCTGCAGGACGCCACCAAAGAGGGTAAGGCCAAGGCTCAGGCCAAGGCGAAGTCCGCCATCGCCGAACTGGACGAGGTGCTGGATACGCTGAAGACCCGCCAGACCGAAACCCGCGCCTACATCGCCAACCTCAAGCGCGATGTGCAGGAGAGTCTGAAGCTCGCCCAGGGCGTGACCAAGGTGAAGGAAGCTGCTGGCAAGTCCCTGGCCAACCGCAAGCCGGCCGCCGCCGTGAGGCCGGTCGCCAAGCCTGTTGCTAAACCGGTTGCCAAGGTTGCGGCGAAGCCTGCCGCCAAGCCGGCTGCCAGGGCTGCTGCGAAACCTGCCGCCAAGCCAGTTGCCAAGCCAGTTGCCAAGGCTGCTGCGAAGCCTGCCGCCAAACCAGTTGCCAAAACTGCCGCTGCGAAGCCAGCCGCCAAGCCAGCCGCCAAGCCAGCCGCCAAGCCGGCTGCCAAGGCTGTCGCTGCGAAGCCGGCCGCCAAACCGGCTGCCAAGGCTGCTGCTGCGAAGCCCGCCGCCAAGCCGGCTGCCAAGGCTGCCGCTGCGAAGCCCGCCGCCAAGCCGGCTGCCAAGGCTGTTGCTGCGAAGCCCGCCGCCAAGCCGGCTGCCAAGGCTGCTGCTGCGAAGCCCGCCGCCAAGCCGGCTGCCAAGCCTGCCGCTGCGAAGCCCGCTGCCAAACCCGTTGCAGCCAAGCCAGCTGCTCCGGTAGCGCCCGCTGCTCCGGCTGCTCAGCCGAGCGCTCCGGCCCCGGCTGCCAGTGCCACTCCGGCGCCGGCCGTTCCGGCCAGCGGTACCTCCTCCAGCGCCTCCTAAGGCTCAGGAGAGGCTCGCCGCGATGCGCAGGATTTCCCGCGCATCGCGGCGCAAGCTGCCCGCGTCACCCGACGCGGCGTCCAGCCAGCGCGCCAGATCCTCCGCTTCACCCCGTGGCCAATCCTTCGCCACGCTTTCCAGCCTCTCCAGCAACACCTTTTCAGCCTCCAGCTCGAGCCGTTTGAGTCGTTCCCGCAGCGACGTCAGCTCCGCATCGCGCACCGCCGATTCACGCCAGCGCTGACGCAACGAACGCAGCGGCACTATCACGTCTTCGCGCCAGCCCTGCGCGGTGCTTTCCAGCGCACTCATCCGGGGTGGCGAGAAGGCCACGCGGACGCTTCCCAGCCAGGCCGAAACGAGCAGCAGGCAAACGTCCGCACCGGCCTCCTGCAGCGACAGGCAGGCCGCCTCAACTCCTTCACGGGCGTAGAGTTTCAGGGCATACGGCCAGACATCATCAGACATAGAGCACCCACAGCGATTGCCAGGCGAAGCTGATAAACTCCGCCGCCATGATTCGACTACAAGATCTTACGCTACAGCGTGGCCCCCAGCGCTTGCTGGAAGGTGCCGAACTCACCCTGCACGCCGGACAGAAAGTCGGCCTGATCGGCGCCAACGGCGCCGGCAAGTCGAGCCTGTTCGCCCTGCTGCGCGGCCAGCTCGGCCAGGACGCCGGCGACTGCTACCTGCCCGCCGACTGGCGCATCGCGCACATGCGCCAGGAAGTCGATACCCTCGACCGCCTCGCCGTCGACTACGTGCTCGATGGGGACGTGCATCTGCGCAAGATCCAGGCGGACCTCGCCGCGGCGGAAGAGACCCACGACGGCACCGCCCTGGCGCGCCTGCACAGCGAGCTGGACAGCGCCGACGGGTACACCGCCGACGCCCGCGCGCGCAAGCTGCTGGCCGGCCTTGGCTTCACCTCCGAGCAGATGGACCGCCGTGTCGGCGACTTCTCCGGTGGCTGGCGGATGCGCCTGAACCTGGCGCAGGCGCTGATGTGCCCGTCCGAATTGCTGCTGCTCGACGAACCCACCAACCACCTCGACCTCGATGCCATCCTCTGGCTCGAAGAGTGGCTCAAGGGTTATCCGGGCACGCTGCTGCTGATCTCCCACGACCGCGATTTCCTCGATGCCGTAGTGGACAACATCGCCCACCTCGAACAGCGCAAGCTGACCCTGTATCGCGGCGGCTACTCGGCCTTCGAGCGCACCCGCGCCGAACGCCTCGCCCAGCAGCAACAGGCGTACGAGAAGCAGCAGGCGCAGCGCGCGCACATGGAAAAGTACATCGCCCGCTTCCGCGCCCAGGCCACCAAGGCCCGCCAGGCGCAAAGCCGGATCAAGGCGCTGGAACGCCTGGAAGAACTGGCGCCGGCCCACGTCGATTCGCCGTTCGACTTCAGCTTCCGCGAGTCCGACAAGATTTCCAGCCCGCTGCTCAACCTCTCCGAGGCGCGCCTGGGCTACGGGGAAAAGACCGTGCTGGAGAAGGTCAAGCTGCAACTGGTGCCCGGCGCGCGCATCGGCCTGCTCGGCCCCAACGGAGCCGGCAAGTCGACCCTGATCAAGACCCTGTCCGGCGACCTTTCGCTGCTGGCCGGCGAGCTTGCCCGTGGCGAGAACCTCGCCATCGGCTACTTCGCCCAGCACCAGCTCGACTCGCTGGACCCCAAGGCCAGCCCGCTGCTGCACCTGGCGCGCATTGCGCCGGCCGAGCGCGAGCAGACCCTGCGCGACTTCCTCGGTGGCTTCGACTTCCGTGGCGAGCGCTGCGACGAGCCGGTGCTGAATTTCTCCGGTGGCGAGAAGGCGCGTCTGGCCCTGGCGCTGATCGCCTGGCAGAAGCCCAACCTGCTGCTGCTCGACGAACCGACCAACCACCTCGACCTGGAAATGCGCCTGGCGCTGACCCTGGCGCTGCAGGAGTTCTCCGGCGCCGTGGTGGTGGTGTCCCACGATCGGCACCTGCTCAAGAGCACCACCGACGAGTTCCTCCTGGTGGCCGACGGGCGCATCCGCGAATTTGACGGCGACCTCGACGACTACGCGCGCTGGCTGGTGGATTTCCGCGCCCGGCAGACGCCGTCCGCGCCCGCCGCGCAGGCCGGCGACAAGACCGACAAGCGTGCCCAGCGCCAGGCCGCCGCCGCCCTGCGCCAGCAGCTCGCTCCGCACAAGCGCGAGGCGGAGAAGCTGGAGAAGGAGCTGGGCAAGGTCCACGAACAGCTTGCCGAACTGGAACAGCGCCTGGGCGATAGCGCGCTCTACGAGGCCGCGCGCAAGGATGAGTTGCGCGCCCTGCTGGCCCGCCAGTCCACCCTGAAGACCCGCGAAGGCGAGTTGGAAGAGTCCTGGCTGATGGCCCTGGAAACCCTCGAAGAGCTGCAGCGCCAACTGGAGACCAGCGAGTAATGGAGGATGTGAATCTGCTGCTGGCGTGGAGCGATCCACTGCTGCGCGGCTTGCAGATCATCCTCATCCTGGTGCTCGCCTGGGCGGCGCAGCGGCTGGTGGTGCGCGGCATCAGCCGGCTGGGCCAGCGTTATCCGCTGCCGCCGGAGCTGTTGCTGCCGCTGCGGGGCGGGCTGCGCTGGCTGATCATGGGCTCGGCACTGATGATGGTGCTGGAGCGCCTGGGCGTTTCCGCCGATGTGCTGTGGGCCGCGCTGACCGGCTTCGTCGCCGTGGCGGCGGTGGCCTTCTTCGCCATCTGGAGCGTGCTGTCCAACCTGTTCTGCGCGCTGCTGATCTTCACCCTCGGGCCGTTCCGCCTGGGCGATCGCGTCGAGGTCATCGACACCGCGGACAAGCCCGGTGTGAAGGGCCGCGTGGTGGCGATCAATCTGCTCTACACCACGCTCGAGGAAGAGAGCACCGAGGCGGGCGCTCCCGGCGCGCTGCTGCAGGTGCCCAACAACCTGTTCTTCCAGAAATCCATCCGCCGCTGGCGCGGCCCGAATCTTCCCACCACCCTCTGACGGACATCCCCCCACTATGGAATGGCTCACAAGCCCTGAGATCTGGGTTGCCTTTCTGACCCTGACTGCCCTGGAAATCGTTCTGGGCATCGACAACATCATCTTCATCTCGATCCTGGTCAGCCGCCTGCCGGCCGCCCAGCAGCCCAGGGCGCGCTTCTTCGGCCTGGCGCTGGCGATGGGCACGCGCATCCTGTTGCTGCTCTCGATCACCTGGGTCATGCGCCTTACCGCCGACCTGTTCACGGTGTTCGACCACGGCATTTCCGGGCGCGACCTGATCCTGTTCTTCGGCGGCCTGTTCCTGCTGTTCAAGAGCACGATGGAGATCTTCCACAGCCTGGAAGGCGCGGAAGAGAGCGAACAGCAGGGCGGCAAGTCGCGCGGTTTCATGGGCATCATCATCCAGATCGCGATCATCGACATCGTCTTCTCGCTGGACTCGGTGATCACCGCCGTGGGCCTGGTGCAGCACGTGCCGGTGATGGTCGCCGCCATCGTCATCTCGGTCGGCGTGATGATGCTGTCGGCCGGCACCATCAGTGCCTTCATCGACAAGCACCCGTCGCTGAAGATGCTGGCGCTGTCGTTCCTGATCGTGGTTGGCACCGTGCTGATCGCCGAGGCTTTCGAAGTCCACGTGCCCAAGGGCTACGTCTACTTCGCCATGGCCTTCTCGCTGGCGGTGGAGGCGATCAACATCCGCCTGCGCAGCGCCCTGGCGCGCAAGCGCGGCGAGGATCCGGTGAAACTGCGCAAGGACATACCGAGCTGATCGGCTCGTCGTGATGGACAAGAAGCCCGGCCTAGTGCCGGGCTTTTTCTTTGGATTCATGCAGGAGCGAGCTTGCTCGCGAGCCGCCTCGGCATCGGAGCCGCTGAGAGGTTCCGTTCGCGAGCAAGCTCGCTCCTACAGGGCTCACTCGACCTTCGTCGGCCAGGCTGGGCGACATCGTGCGACTAGGGCACACTGGGGCGTCCGTAACAAATTATTGCGCCTGCCTGGGCGCCGTGAGGTCCGCAATGCTCGCCAGTACCTGGTTCGCCTTCTTCATCGCCTGCTGGGTAATCAGCCTGTCGCCCGGCGCCGGGGCCATCGCTTCGATGTCCTGCGGGCTGCAATACGGCTTCTGGCGCGGCTACTGGAACGCACTGGGCCTGCAGCTGGGCCTGGCGCTGCAGATCGCCGTGGTCGCCGCTGGCGTCGGCGCGCTGCTGTCCGCCTCGGCGGTCGCCTTCAGCGCGATCAAGTGGTTCGGCGTGGCCTATCTGGTCTATCTCGCCTACCGCCAATGGACCGCGCCGCCGCAGGCGATGGACGCGGGCGGGCAACGCCCCATCGGGCGGCCGCTGACCCTGGTGCTGCGTGGTTTCCTGGTCAACGCCAGCAACCCCAAGGCGGTGATTTTCATGCTTGCGGTGCTGCCGCAGTTCGTCGACCCGCACCAGCCGATGCTGATCCAGTACGTGATCATGGGTGTCACGATGATCACCGTCGACCTGATCGTCATGGCCGGCTACACCGGCTTGGCCGCCCACGTACTGCGCGCGTTGCGCTCGCCACGCCAGCAGACGGTGATGAATCGAACCTTCGCCACTCTGTTCGTGGGTGCCGCCGCGCTGCTCGCCACCGTGCGCCGCGCCCCGGCCTGAGGGCGTTGGCGGAGAGCCTGGGGGGCGTCACGGATGCTTCGGGCACAGCCTTCCCAGACATTGTCCTTGCATAGACGGAAACCTGAGGTGACAATTTAATCTCTTTCATTCTCATTTAACTTCCGCTATGCGACCCTCCAAACTTATCGTCTGGCTGTTGCCGCTGGTCGGCCTGTGCAGCCTTGGAGCTCACGCCGACACGGCTGTCGACCCCTCTCAAGCCCTTCATCTGCTCAGTTATCTCGCCGCCGACTACCCGGCAACGGTTGCCGACGGCAAGATCGTCGACGCCAGCGAGTACAAGGAGCAACTGGAGTTCGTCGGCAATCTCCACGCACTGATCCTGGCGCTGCCGGCGCGCCCCGAGCGCGCCGATCTGGAAACGGCCGCCCATGCCCTCAGGCAGGCCATCGAGCAGCGTCTGCCGGGCAAGCAGGTTGCCCAGCAGGCGCGTCACCTGGAGGCGCGCGTCGCCGATCTCTACCAGGTGGTGCAGACCCCAGCGATCACCCCGGATCCGACCCGCGCCGCCGAGACCTACGCCCAGCAGTGCTCGATCTGCCACGGCGCCGCCGGCAAGGGCGATGGCCCGGCGGGCATCGGCCTGGAGCCGCCGCCGGCCAACCTGACCGACCGCGCGCGCCAGGATCGCCTGAGCCTGTATGACCTGCACAACGTCATTGGCCTGGGTGTCGCCGGCACCGACATGCCGGCCTTCGCCGACCAGCTCGACGAGCGTCAGCGCTGGGACCTGGCGGCCTACATCGCCGGCCTCAGCGCCGGCCAGGCCAAGGCCGATCCGGCCCACGGCTACCCGCTGGCGACCCTCTCGACCCAGACTCCGGCCGATGTGGCCGAGCGCGATGGCGAGGCGGCGGCCGAGAGCTTCCGTGCCCTGCGTGCCCATCCGCCGCTGGAACACCGTGGCCCGGCGCAGCAGATCGACTACACCTCCGCGACCCTGGACAAGAGCTTCGCCGTGTACCGCGCAGGCGACCACGACCAGGCCTACGACCTGTCCGTGGCGGCCTACCTGGAAGGCTTCGAGCTGGTGGAAAGCTCGCTGGACAACGTCGACGCCGACCTGCGCAAGGCCACCGAGAAGCAACTGATGGCCTACCGTCAGGCGCTGCGTGACGGTCTGCCGGAAGCCGAGGTGGCCCAGCAGCTGGAGCTGGCCAAGAGCAAGCTGGCGGACGCCGCCAAGGCCCTGAGCGGCGACTCGCTGAGCTTCTCCATCAGCTTCGTCTCGGCCCTGCTGATCCTCCTGCGCGAAGGCGTGGAAGCGATCCTGGTGCTGGCCGCGATCCTCGCCTTCCTGCGCAACACCGGGCAGGAGAAGGCCGTGCGCGGCGTGCATATCGGCTGGGGCCTGGCCTTCGTTGCCGGCTTCGCCACCTGGGCGGTCGCTGCCTACGTGATCGACATCGGTGGTGCCCAGCGCGAGCTGATGGAAGGCTTCACCTCGCTGTTCGCCTGCGTGATGGTGCTCTGGCTCGGCGTGTGGATGCACGACCGTCGCCATGCCGCCGCCTGGCAGGACTACATCCGCAGCAGCCTGGTGGGCGGCGGTGGCCGCTTCGGCTTCGCGGTGCTGGCGTTCTTCTCGGTCTACCGCGAGCTGTTCGAGGTCATCCTGTTCTACGAAACCCTCTGGCTGCAGGCCGGTCCGGCTGGCCACAACGCGGTGATCGCCGGTGCGGGCACTGCCGTGGTGGTCCTGATCGGTATCGCCTTCGTGATCCTGCGCGGTTCGGCCCGACTGCCACTGAAGCTGTTCTTCACCGTCAACGCCGCGCTGCTCTGCGCCCTGTCGGTGGTCTTCGCCGGCCACGGTGTGGTCGCCCTGCAGGAAGCCGGCGTGATCGGTACCCGCCCGGTGCCGTTCTTCGACTTCGACTGGCTCGGCATCAAGGCCGACGCCTACTCGCTGTCGGCCCAGGCCGTGGCGCTGCTGGCGGTGGCCGTGTTCTACGGGCGCAGCTACTTCTCCGAGCGCCGCAAGGCCGCCGAGATCGCCTCGTCCTGAGGCAATAGCTGAGCGACACACGACGGCCAGTGCGATACTGGCCGTTGTGCTTTCTGGAGAATGGTTTTCCGATTATGCGTATCTGGATCGATGCCGACGCCTGCCCGCGCGCGGCCAAGGAGCTGGTGGCCAAGTTCGCCTTGAAGCGCAAGCTGGAGGTGGTGATGGTCGCCGGCCAGCCGGTGGCCAAGCCGCCGTTCGCCTGCGTCAGCCTGGTGGTGGTGCCCAGCGGGATGGACGCCGCCGATGACTACCTGGTGGAGCAGGCCGAGCCCGGCGACCTGGTGATCTGCAGCGACGTGCCGTTGGCCGACCGGCTGGTGAAGAAGGGCGTCGATGCGCTGGACCCGCGTGGACGCGAGTTCGACGAGAAGAACATGGGCGAGCGCCTGGCGGTGCGCAACCTGTTCACCGACCTGCGCGAGCAGGGGCAGGTGGGGGGAGGGCAGGCGCCCTACGGCGACAAGGACAGGCAAGCTTTCGCCAACAGCCTGGATCGATTGCTGACGCGCCTCATGCGCGAGGCGGAAGCTCGCAAGCCCTGAATGAAAACGCCCGGCACTGCTGGGCGTTTTAACTCCAATGAGCTATATCGGCGCTGCATCGGTTCGCGAGCAAGCTCGCTCCTACAAAAGCGGTGCAACCTGTAGGAGCGAGCTTGCTCGCGAATATTCGTCGCTCGACGGTCTCAGGCCAGCTCCAGCACCCGGTCGACCGCCTTGTTGATGCCGCTGGCGGCTTCGGCAATGGACTGCGCGAGCATGTAGGCCGGCGTGGTGACCAGCTTGTGGTCCTTGTCCTCGACGATGTCCTCCACGGCGCAATCGATGTGCTTGGCGCCCATGCTGGTCAGCGCCTGGGCGGTGCCCTCGTCGGTGCCGATGGTGCATTCCACGCCGGCGCCATAAATGCGCGCGGCCATCGCCGGGGCGATGCAGAGCAGACCAACCGGCTTCTTCGCCGCGGCGAAGGCCTTGGCCAGGGCCAGCACGTCGGGCTGTACTTCGCACTGGTCGCCCTTGAAGGCAAAGTCGCTGAGGTTCTTCGCGGCGCCGAAACCACCGGGTACGAGCAGTGCGTCGAAGTCTTCGACCTTGGCGTCGCGGATGTCCTTCACCTCGCCACGGGCGATGCGCGCGGACTCCACCAGCACGTTGCGGCTCTCGGCCATTTCCTCGCCGGTGAGGTGGTTGAGCACGTGGTGCTGGGCGATGTTCGGGGCGAAGCACTGCACCTTCGCGCCGCGCTGGGAAAGGCGCAGCAGGGTGATCACGCTTTCGTGGATCTCGGCGCCGTCGTAGACGCCGCAGCCGGAGAGGATGACGGCAACTTTCTTCTGCATGGACTGCTCCTGTTCGGGAATGCCGGGCGTGTCGCGATATGCCGCCCGGGTTGTCGCCGGCGGTCGGGGCCGGCGCGGGGCAAGGGGCTAGGATCGAATCTGGGCCTTCCCATAAGCATAACGACTCGGCCGCGCCATGAACTATATCCTCTTCGCCGTACCCTTCTTTTTCCTCCTGATTGCGCTCGAATTGCTCGCCGACCGCTGGCGGGGCATGCGCACCTACCGCCTGAGCGATGCGCTGAACAGCCTCAGCGCCGGCGTGCTGTCCACCACCAGCGGTCTGCTGACCAAGGGGCTGGGCGTGGTGACCTATACCCTTGCCTGGCAGCACCTGGCGCAGTTTGAGCTGTCGGCCCAGAGCCTCTGGGTCTGGGTATTCGCCTTCGTCTTCTACGACTTCTGCTACTACTGGAACCACCGCCTGGGTCATGAGCGCAACGTGCTCTGGGCCGCGCATTCGGTACACCACCAGAGCGAGGACTACAACCTTTCCACCGCGCTGCGGCAGACCAGCACCGGCTTCATCTTCGGCTGGATCTTCTACCTGCCGATGGCCATCGCGGGGGTGCCGCCGCTGGTGTTCCTCAGCGTCGGTGCGCTGAATCTGCTCTACCAGTTCTGGGTGCACACCCGGCACATCCCCAAGCTGGGCGTGTTCGAGTGGATCTTCATTACCCCGTCCAACCACCGTGTGCACCATGCGCAGAACCCGGTGTACATGGATCGCAACTACGGCGGTGTGTTCATCGTCTGGGACCGCCTGTTCGGCACCTTCCAGGAGGAACTGGACGATGAGCCGGTGGTGTTCGGCGTGACCGTGCCGCTGGCCAGCTGGAATCCGCTGTGGGCCAACCTGCAGGTCTATGCGCACCTGTGGAATGACGCCCGTCGCACCGAAAGCCTGTGGGACAGGCTGCGCATCTGGTTCATGCGCACCGGCTGGCGCCCCGAGGATGTCGCCCAGCGTTATCCGATGGAGAAACCCGACCTGAGCGCGTTCCGCAAGTTCGACGTGCCGCTGGGGCGTGGCCGCCAGTGGTATGCAGTCGTACAGTTCGCCGGCTACGTCCTGGGCGGGACCTGGCTGCTGGGCGTGGGGGGCGGCTGGGAAGTGTTGCCGCTGGCGATCGGGCTGGCCTGGATGGCGTTCGGGCTGTTCGCCATTGGCGTCTGGCTGGAGAACCGTCCCTGGGCGCTGAGGCTGGAGGTGTTGCGCCTGGCGCTCAACGTGCCGGCGCTGGCGGGACTGACGCTGGCCGGCGGGTTGCAGCTGCCGCAATGGGCGCCCTGGGCGCTGGCGGTGTACACCCTGGCAAGCCTGATCGGGCTGCTGGGCCTGCGGCGCGCCGAACGGCTGCCCCAGGCTATCTGAGGGCTCAGCCCTTGTTGTTGGCGCTCTTGAAGCGGCGACGCAGCCAGAGCAAAAGGCCGATGACGATCAGCCCGCCGAGCACCATCAGCTCGTACCTCTTGATGTTGCCCAGCACGCCTTCGAGCACACTGCCAAAATAGTAGGCCGCCGAGCCCAGCGCGGTGGCCCAGACGATGGCGCCGATGCCGTTGAGCAGCAGGTAGCGTGCCGGCGGGTAGCCGGACAGGCCGATGGCCACCGGCATCACGGTGCGCAGGCCGTAGACGAAGCGGAAGCTCAGCACCCACAGGTCCGGGTGACGGCGCACGTGTTCCAGCGCCTTGTCGCCCATCTGCTGCCAGCGCGGCTTGCGCGAGAGCAGCTTGCGCCCGTGGCGGCGGCCGAGGAAGTACCACAGCTGGTCGCCCGCATAGCTGCCCATGAAGGCCACGGCGACCACGTATTCCAGCTGCATATAGCCGCGAAATGCCAGGAACCCGGCCAGAACCAGAATGGTCTCGCCCTCGAAGAAGGTGCCGAGGAACAGGGCGAGATAGCCGAAATCCTGCAGGAATTGTTGGAGCATTATCGAGGCAACGCAGCGAAATGAACGCGAAGCCTAACTCGGTTGTCGCTCCGGGGGAAGGTATGCCAGTCGTCCCCCATGACCTGGCGCAACTCGCGACCGCTCGTTCGTTGCGCTCGACCGGTGCGGCAGGATGCCGCGACCAAGGGTCACTGTTACGCGTTGTTACCAATCGGTCATAATCCGGGCCTATAACTGTCACACTGTGCCTGCTGTCCAGGCCCTGGAGTACACCGTGAGCTTCATTCCCGCCGATCGAGCCTTCCCCTTCACCCGACTGCGCCGCAATCGTCGTGACGACTTTTCCCGTCGTCTGGTGCGCGAGAACGTACTGACCACCAACGACCTGATCCTTCCGGTGTTCGTCCTCGATGGCAAGAACCAGCGCGAGGCGGTGCCCTCGATGCCGGGCGTGGAGCGCATGTCCATCGACCTGCTGCTCAAGGAAGCCGAGGAACTGGTGGAGCTGGGCATTCCGGCCCTGGCGCTGTTCCCGGTGACCCCGCTGGAGAAGAAGTCCCTCGATGGCGCCGAAGCTTTCAACCCCGACGGCATCGCCCAGCGCGCCACCCGCGCCCTGCGCGAGCGCTTCCCGGAGCTGGGGATCATCACCGACGTCGCCCTGGACCCCTTCACCAGCCACGGCCAGGACGGCATCCTCGATGAAGACGGCTACGTGCTGAACGACGTGTCCGTCGACGTGCTGGTCAAGCAGGCGCTATCCCACGCCGAAGCCGGCGCCCAGGTCGTGGCGCCGTCGGACATGATGGACGGCCGCATCGGCGCGATCCGCGAGGCCCTGGAGTCGACCGGTCACATCAACACGCGCATCATGGCCTACTCGGCCAAGTACGCCAGCGCCTATTACGGCCCGTTCCGCGACGCGGTCGGCTCGGCCGCGAACCTCGGCAAGGGCAACAAGGCCACCTACCAGATGGACCCGGCCAACAGCGATGAAGCGCTGCATGAGATCTACGCGGACCTCGCCGAAGGCGCCGACATGATCATGGTCAAACCGGGCATGCCGTATCTCGACATCGTTCGACGGGCGAAGGACGAATTCCGCGCGCCGACCTTTGTCTACCAGGTCAGCGGCGAATACGCGATGCACATGGCGGCGATCAACAACGGCTGGCTCAGCGAAGCGGTGATCCTCGAGTCGCTGCTGGCCTTCAAACGCGCCGGCGCAGATGGCATCCTGACCTACTTCGCCAAACGTGCTGCGGAACAATTGAAAAAGGGGGGCTGACCCCCGTCGACGAGACTTGCGATGAATACCGAAGGCCTTAGCGAAACCGAACTCCTCGAAGCCGACTCCACCGACGTCATCGTGGCCGAGACCACCGAAGCGACCCCTCCGCCGCCGGAGGTGACCGTCCCAGCGGTCAACGTGGACGACAGCGCCCTCTACATTCATCGCGAGCTCTCGCAGCTGCAGTTCAACATCCGCGTGCTGCAACAGGCGCTGGATGAGTCCTACCCGTTGCTGGAACGCCTGAAGTTCCTGCTGATCTTCTCCAGCAACCTCGACGAGTTCTTCGAGATCCGCGTCGCCGGCCTGAAGAAGCAGATCACCTTCGCCCGCGAACAGGCCGGCGCCGACGGCCTGCTGCCGCACCAGGCGCTGGCGCGCATCAGCGAGCAGGTGCACGAGCAGGTCGCCCGCCAGTACAGCATCCTCAACGACATCCTGTTGCCGGAGCTGGCCAAGCACGACATTCGCTTCATCCGCCGCCGCTACTGGACGCCGAAGATCAAGGCCTGGGTCCGCCGCTTCTTCCGCGACGAGATCGCGCCCATCGTCACCCCGATTGGCCTCGATCCGACCCACCCGTTCCCGCTGCTGGTGAACAAGAGCCTGAACTTCATGGTCGAGCTCGAGGGCCTGGACGCCTTCGGCCGCGACTCGGGCCTGGCCATCATCCCGGCGCCGCGTTCGTTGCCGCGGATCATCCGTCTGCCGGAAGAGGTCGCCGGCCCCGGCGACAACTACGTGTTCCTCTCGTCGATGATCCACGCCCATGCCGACGACCTGTTCCACGGCATGAAGGTGAAAGGCTGCTACCAGTTCCGCCTGACCCGTAACGCCGACCTCTCGGTGGACGCCGAGGACGTCGAGGACCTGGCCCGCGCGCTGCGTGGCGAGCTGTTCTCGCGCCGCTACGGCGACGCCGTGCGCCTGGAGGTAGTGGACACCTGCCCGACGCACCTGTCCAACTACCTGCTCAAGCAGTTCGGCCTGTCCGAAACCGAGCTGTACCGGGTCAGCGGCCCGGTCAACCTGACGCGCCTGTTCAGTGTCACCGGCCTCGCCAGCCATCCGGAACTGCAGCACCCGCCGTTCACTCCGGCGATTCCCAAGCTGCTGCAGAAGAAGGAAAACCTGTTCAACGTCCTGGGCAAGCTCGACGTGCTGCTGATGCACCCGTTCGAGTCCTTCACCCCGGTGATCGACCTGCTACGCCAGGCCGCCAAGGACCCCAGCGTGCTGGCGATCAAGCAGACGCTGTACCGTTCCGGCGCCAACTCCGAGATCGTCGACGCGCTGGTGGAAGCCGCGCGCAACGGCAAGGAAGTCACCGTGGTGATCGAACTGCGGGCGCGCTTCGACGAGGAATCCAACCTGCAGCTGGCCAGCCGCTTGCAGCAGGCCGGCGCGGTAGTGATCTACGGTGTGGTCGGCTTCAAGACCCACGCCAAGATGATGCTGATCCTGCGTCGCGAGGACGGCGAGCTGCGCCGCTACGCGCACCTGGGCACCGGCAACTACCACGCCGGCAACGCCCGCCTGTACACCGACTACAGCCTGCTGACCGCCGACGTGGCGCTCTGCGAGGACCTGCACAAGCTGTTCAACCAGCTGATCGGCATGGGCAAGACCCTGCGCATGAAGAAGCTCCTGCACGCGCCCTTCACCCTGAAGAAGAACCTGCTGGAGATGATCAACCGCGAGGCTGCCCAGGGCGCCGAGGGCAAGCCGGCGCAGATCATGGCCAAGGTCAACTCGCTGACCGACGCCAAGGTCATCCGCGCGCTGTACAAGGCCAGCCAGGCCGGCGTGAAGATCGACCTGGTGGTGCGCGGCATGTGCTGCCTGCGTCCGGGCGTGCCGGGCGTGTCGCACAACATCCAGGTGCGCTCGATCATCGGCCGCTTCCTGGAGCACAGCCGGATCTACTACTTCCTCAACGGCGGCGAGGAGAAGCTCTATCTCTCCAGCGCCGACTGGATGGAGCGCAACCTCGACATGCGTGTGGAGACCTGCTTCCCGGTGGAAGGCAAGAAGCTGGTGCTGCGGGTGAAGAAGGAGCTGGAGTCCTACCTGACCGACAACACCCTGGCCTGGGTGCTGCAGTCCGACGGCAGCTACGTGCGCCAGAGCCCCAGCGGCAACCAGAACGCCCGCAACTCCCAGGCGATGCTGCTGGAGCGGCTGTGTACGCCGGTGATCAGTTCGCGCTGATCCGCCGGAGTCACCGAAAGCCCTGCCTCGCGGCGGGGCTTTTGGTTTTTCGTAGGCGTCCCCCCTTGCGCTATCAGGTCAAACGAAAAGGCCCCGACGTTTAAACGCCGGGGCCTATTTCTGTCGCGGGGACGGTCAGCTCACGCTGAGCGAATAACCCACGCGGGCAAGCCAGCCGGCTTCCTGTTCGAAGTCCGCCTGGGTCAGCGGGTTGGCGGCCAGCCAGCCGTCCGGGAAACGCACGCTCAGGCTCTTGGAGGAAGCCTTCAGGGCCACCGCCGGCATCTGCTGGGTGCCACGGATGTGGTGGAAGAGGATAGCGAAGCGCAGCACGATGCACAGGCGGATCAGCTTGTCGCCTTCGTCGCCCAGTTCGTTGAACTTGTCTGCCGGGATGTTGCGACGGTGGCCGCGCACCAGCAGCGCCAGGGTCTGCTGGTCGAGTCGGGAGAAGCCGGCCAGGTCCGAGTGTTCGAGCAGGTAGGCACCGTGCTTGTGGTAGTGGTAGTGGGCGATGTCCAGGCCCAGTTCGTGGACGCGGGCGGCCCACATCAGCAGTTCGCGATGGCCTTCATCGTTCAGGTCCCAGGCCTTGGCGACCTGGTCCAGCGACTCCAGCGCCTTGGCTTCGACACGCGCCGCCTGCTCCGGGTCGACGTGGTAACGCTCCATCAGGGCGCCGATGGTGCGCTCGCGGACGTCCTCGTGGTGGTGGCGGCCGAGCAGGTCGTAGAGCACGCCTTCGCGCAGGGCGCCTTCGGAGCGGGTCATGCGGGACAGTTCGAGGGCGTCGAACAGCGCCTCGAGGATCGCCAGGCCCGCCGGGAAGATCGGCCGGCGGTCGGGCTTGATGCCGTCGATGTCGAGCTTCTCGACCTCGCCCAGTTTGAACATCTTGCGCTTGAGCCAGGCCAGGCCATCGGGGTTGATCTCGCCGTTGCCGTGGCCGCCGGCCTGGATCGCCAGGCAGATGGCGCGAATGGTGCCCGAGGCGCCGACGGCCTCATCCCAGCCCAGGCGGCGCAGGCTGTTCTCGATGCTCATCAGTTCCAGGCGCGCCGAGGTATAGGCCTGGGCATAGCGCGCGGGGGTGATCTTGCCGTCCTTGAAGTAGCGCTGGGTGAAGCTCACGCAGCCCATCTGCAGGCTCTCGCGCAGCTGCGATTCGAAGCGCTGGCCGATGATGAACTCGGTGCTGCCGCCGCCGATATCCACCACCAGGCGGCGGCCGGCGGTGTCCGGCAGGGTGTGGGACACGCCCAGGTAGATCAGGCGCGCCTCTTCACGGCCGGAGATGACTTCCACCGGGTGGCCGAGGATCTGGTCGGCAACACGGATGAACTCGGTGCGGTTGCGCGCCTCGCGCAGGGCGTTGGTGCCCACCACGCGCACCGAGCCCAGCGGCATGCCGCTGATGAACTGGGCGAACTGCTTCAGACAGTCGAAGCCACGCTGCATGGCTTCGGGGGTGAGCATGCGGTCTTCGCCGATGCCGGCGGCCAACTGAACCTTCTCGCCCAACCGCTCAAGGATGCGGATCTCGCCGTGATCGGCCTTTGCCAGGACCATATGAAAACTGTTCGAGCCGAGGTCGATGGCCGCGATCAAGGGAAAGGTCTTGGCTGGGGTATAGGGCATGTTGGGAGGTCCGGATAAATACGGGAGATATCCTGCCATTTTAGGCAAGTAGTGCCAATGAAGGGGGTGTCACCGATCAGCAGATGCCTCATCGGTGATAGATAGACTCAATCAGCGGTGCCTTTCGGTGCGGGCCGAGGCGGGATATGATGACGGACACTTTTTCGCATCCGATTGACGGAGAGAATACATGAGCGAACATATCGTCAATGTTACCGATGCCAGCTTCGAGCAGGACGTACTGAAGTCCGACGGTCCCGTGCTGGTCGACTACTGGGCCGAATGGTGCGGCCCGTGCAAGATGATTGCGCCGGTACTCGACGAGATCGCCAAGGACTATCAGGGCAAGCTGAAAGTCTGCAAGCTGAACATCGACGAGAACCAGGACACCCCGCCGAAGTACGGCGTGCGCGGCATCCCGACCCTGATGCTGTTCAAGGGCGGCAATGTCGAAGCGACCAAGGTCGGCGCACTGTCCAAGTCGCAGCTGGCTGCCTTCCTCGACAGCAACATCTAAGTCGAGAAGTCCTGAAAAACCCCGCCAATGCGCGGGGTTTTTTCGTTATTGCCCCTAGACGCTCCGAAACTCGGGTGTTAAATTCGGGCGCACAACGATTGTTTCGTTGTCCCCTGCAAGCCGTCGCCGACGCACTTCCCATTCGAATTCCAAGCGATCCTGTCCGTCATCTACGGCGCGGCTCTTCAAGCATCACGCTTGTTCCCTTTTCCCCTTTCAGCGTATTTACGTCCCTTCTATGAATCTGACCGAACTCAAGCAAAAGCCGATTGCCGAATTGCTGGAAATGTCCGATGCCATGGGCCTGGAAAACATGGCTCGTTCGCGCAAACAGGACATCATCTTCGCGTTGCTGAAGAAGCACGCGAAAAGCGGCGAGGAAATCTCCGGTGACGGCGTGCTGGAGATTCTCCAGGATGGCTTCGGCTTCCTGCGCTCCGCCGATTCCTCGTACCTGGCCGGCCCCGATGACATCTACGTCTCGCCCAGCCAGATCCGGCGCTTCAACCTGCGCACGGGCGACACCATCATCGGCAAGATTCGTCCGCCGAAGGAAGGCGAGCGTTACTTCGCCCTGCTGAAAGTCGACTCGATCAACTTCGATCGTCCGGAGAACGCGAAGAACAAGATTCTCTTCGAGAACCTGACCCCGCTGTTCCCGACCAAGCGCCTGACCATGGAAGCCGGCAACGGCTCCACCGAGGACCTCACCGGCCGTGTGATCGACCTCTGCTCGCCGATCGGCAAGGGCCAGCGCGGCCTGATCGTCGCCCCGCCGAAAGCGGGCAAGACCATCATGCTGCAGAACATCGCCTCGAACATCACCCGCAACAACCCCGAGTGCCATCTGATCGTCCTGCTGATCGACGAGCGCCCGGAAGAAGTGACCGAGATGCAGCGCACCGTGCGCGGCGAAGTGGTCGCCTCCACCTTCGACGAACCGCCGACCCGCCACGTGCAGGTCGCCGAGATGGTGATCGAGAAGGCCAAGCGCCTGGTCGAGCACAAGAAGGACGTGATCATCCTGCTGGACTCCATCACCCGTCTGGCGCGTGCCTACAACACCGTGATCCCCAGCTCCGGCAAGGTGCTCACCGGTGGTGTGGACGCCCATGCCCTGGAAAAGCCCAAGCGCTTCTTCGGCGCCGCGCGCAACATCGAGGAAGGCGGTTCGCTGACCATCCTCGCCACCGCGCTGATCGAAACCGGTTCGAAGATGGACGAAGTGATCTACGAGGAATTCAAGGGTACCGGTAACTCGGAACTCATCCTCGACCGTCGCATCTCGGAAAAACGCGTGTTCCCGGCGATCAACATCAATCGCTCCGGCACCCGTCGCGAAGAGCTGCTCACCGGTGAGGAAGAGCTGCAGCGCATGTGGATCCTGCGCAAGATCCTGCACCCGATGGACGAGATCGCCGCCGTGGAATTCCTCCTGGACAAGCTGCGCCAGACGAAGACCAACGACGAGTTCTTCGACTCCATGAAGCGCAGCAAGTAAGCGCTCTGCGAGACCAACGAGGCCGGGGAAACCCGGCCTTCGTGTTTCTGCAAGGCGCGGATAGGCGGTAGACTGTCGCATCATCCTGCCGCCATCGAGATCCTCATGCAGTATCGCGACCTGCGCGAGTTCATTGCTGCCCTGGAGCAGCGCGGACAGCTCAAGCGCATCCAGGCGCCGGTATCCCCGGTGCTGGAAATGACCGAGGTGTGCGACCGCACCTTGCGCGCCAAGGGCCCGGCCCTGCTGTTCGAAAAGCCCACCGGCTATGACATCCCCGTACTCGGCAACCTGTTCGGCACGCCCGAGCGCGTGGCCCTGGGCATGGGCGCCGAGGACGTCTCCGAACTGCGCGAGATCGGCAAGCTGCTGGCCTTCCTCAAGGAGCCCGAGCCGCCCAAGGGGCTGAAGGACGCCTGGTCCAAGCTGCCGATCTTCAAGAAGGTCATCAACATGGCGCCCAAGGTCCTGCGGGACGCGCCATGCCAGGAAGTGATCGAGGAGGGCGACGCCGTCGACCTGTCCAGGCTGCCGGTGCAGACCTGCTGGCCTGGTGACGTCGCGCCGCTGATCACCTGGGGCCTGACGGTCACCCGCGGGCCGAACAAGGAACGGCAGAACCTGGGCATCTACCGCCAGCAGGTGATCGGCCGCAACAAGGTCATCATGCGCTGGCTCAGCCACCGCGGCGGTGCGCTGGACTTCCGCGAATGGTGCCAGAAGCACCCCGGCCAACCTTATCCGGTGGCCGTGGCCCTCGGTGCGGACCCGGCGACCATCCTTGGCGCCGTGACCCCGGTGCCGGACAACCTCTCCGAATATGCCTTCGCCGGCCTGCTGCGCGGGCACAAGACCGAGCTGGTCAAGTGCATCGGCAATGACCTGCAGGTGCCGGCCAGCGCCGAGATCGTCCTCGAAGGGGTGATCCATCCCGGCGAAATGGCCGATGAGGGCCCGTACGGCGACCACACCGGCTACTACAACGAGGTGGACCGCTTCCCGGTGTTCACCGTCGAGCGCATCACTCGCCGGCAGAAGCCGATCTATCACAGCACCTACACCGGCCGCCCGCCGGATGAGCCGGCGATCCTCGGCGTGGCGCTGAACGAAGTCTTCGTGCCGATCCTGCAGAAGCAGTTCCCCGAGATCACCGACTTCTACCTGCCGCCCGAAGGCTGCTCCTACCGCATGGCGGTGGTGACCATGAAGAAGCAGTATCCCGGCCACGCCAAGCGCGTGATGCTGGGTGTCTGGTCGTTCCTGCGACAGTTCATGTACACCAAGTTCGTTATCGTCACCGACGACGACATCAACGCCCGCGACTGGAACGATGTGATCTGGGCCATCACCACGCGCATGGACCCCAAGCGCGACACGGTGATGATCGACAACACGCCGATCGACTATCTGGACTTCGCTTCGCCGATCTCCGGCCTCGGTTCGAAGATGGGCCTGGATGCCACCCACAAGTGGCCGGGCGAGACCAGCCGCGAGTGGGGACGGGTGATCGAGAAGGACCCGGCGGTGACCCGCCGCGTCGATGAAATCTGGGCGAGCCTGGGCATCGACTGATGCCTGGGTAACCCTGTAGGAGCGAGCTTGCTCGCGAACATTACCCTGCAGCGGGGCTGGGTTCGCGAGCAAGGACTAAGGCGTCCCCCTCGGTCCTACAAAATCAAAAGAACGAGAACAACGCTTGAAAGTGACCTTGCAACCCTCCGGCGCCCAGCTCGAGCTGCGCCCCGGCGAACGTATCCTCGATGGCGCGCGGCGCCTGGGCTACGAGTGCCCGCAGAGCTGCCGCAACGGCAACTGCCATATCTGCGCGGCGCTGCTGGTGGAAGGCCGCGTGCGCCAGTCGGGCGAGGTGCGCGACCACGGCGAACTCTTCACCTGCCTGGCCGAGCCGCTGGAAGACTGCGTACTGCACTGGGACGGTGTACTGGCGCCCGGAGAACTGCCGGTGCGCAAGCTGTCCTGCCAACTGACCTTCTGCGAGCCGGTGGGCGGCGATGTCTGGCGCGTGCGCCTGCGCGCACCGGCCGGCAAGCCGCCGCGCTACCACGCCGGGCAGTACCTGCTGATCGAGCGCGACGGCAATGAGCCGGCGGCCTTCTCCCTGGCCTCCGCGCCGCACGAAGGCCGCGATCTGGAGCTGCACATCCTGGCCCGCGAGAACAGCGCCATCGACCTGCTGGCGCAACTGCAGCGCGACCACATCGCTCGCGTGCAGATGCCCTTCGGCGACGCGCACCTGGCCGACCTGCCGGATGGCCCGCTGGTGTTGATCGCCGCCGGTACCGGCATGGCGCAGATGCACAGCCTGATCGAATACTGCCGTGCCACCGGTTTCGCCCACCCGGTGCACCTCTACTGGGGTGTGCGCCGCCCGGAAGACTTCTACGAACTGCCGCACTGGGAGCGGTGGCAGGGCGTGCCCAACCTGTACCTGCACAAGATCGTCAGTGACCTGTGCGGCTGGCAGGGGCGTTGCGGGTTGCTGCATGAAGCAGTGTGCGAGGACTTCGCCGATCTTTCCGGCCTGCGGGTCTACGCCAGCGGCTCGCCAGCGATGGTCTACGGCACCCTGGATGCGCTGGTGGCGGCGGGCATGGACCCGCACCAGATGCGCGCGGACGTGTTCGCCTACGCGCCGCGCGGCTGATTCAGGGTAAGTCGCGGCGGCTTTTCGTAGGAGCGAGCTTGCTCGCGAACCCGCTGAGGGCGGCCCGCTGCGCCAACACCAGCACAAGAAAAGCCCCGCTCACGCGGGGCTTTTGGTTTTTCGCAGGAGCGGATGAAGTCCGCTCCTGCAAGGCGCACGGAATCAACGCACCGTCACCACCACCTTGCCCACCGCCTTGCGCTGTCCCAGGTGATTGATCGCCTCGGCCGCCTTCTCCAGCGGATAGGTCTGCGACACCAGCGGCTTGATCCTGCCTTCGGCGAACCATTTGAACAGTTGCTGGAAGTTCGCCGCGTTGTCCTGCGGCTGGCGCTGGGCGAAGGAGCCCCAGAACACGCCGACCAGCGAGGCGCCCTTGAGCAGGGTGAGGTTGGCCGGCAGCGACGGGATGGTGCCGCTGGCGAAACCTACCACCAGCATGCGGCCGTTCCAGGCGATGGAGCGGAAGGCTTCCTCGAACAGGTCGCCGCCCACCGGGTCGTAGATCACGTCCACGCCCTGGCCACCGGTGATTTCCTTGAGCTTGTCCTTCAGGCTGCCTTCGCTGTAGTTGACCAGCACGTCGGCGCCGGCGGCCTTGGCCACTTCCAGCTTGGCGTCGCTGCTGGCGGCGGCGATCACTTTCGCGCCCATTGCCTTACCGATCTCCACCGCCGCCAGGCCCACGCCACCGGAAGCGCCGAGCACCAGCAGGGTCTCGCCCGGTTGCAGGTTGGCGCGCTGCTTGAGCGCGTGCATGGAGGTGCCGTAGGTCATGCCGAAGGCGGCGGCGCTGGCGAAGTCCATTCCGTCGGGAATCGGCATCACGTTATAACCGGGCACCGCCACTTCCTCGGCGAAGCTGCCCCAGCCGGTCAGCGCCATCACGCGGTCGCCGGGCTTCACGTGGGTGACCTTCTCGCCCACCGCGCCGATCACACCGGCAGCCTCGCCGCCCGGGGAGAACGGGAAGGGTGGCTTGAACTGGTACTTGCCCTCGATGATCAGCGTGTCGGGGAAGTTCACCCCGGCGGCATGCACCTGCAGCAGGACCTCGTTCTTCTTCGGCGCGGGGCTGGCGATGTCTTCCAGCACCAGGGTTTCGGCGGGGCCGAAGGCTTTGCACAGCACGGCTTTCATGGGGAGTACTCCGCTTTAGGTATCGGGGCAGTGTAGGAGCGCAGGTCGGGAGGGCAAATCACAATGGCCCCGGCTTATGCCTCGATATAGCTTGGGCGGCGGCGTGAGTCTGGCTATCCTTGCCCGCATCGAATCCGGAGACATCGCCTTGAGAGCTTTCCTCGCACTGCTGCTGGTCCTGTCCTTCAGCCCTTTCATGGCCGTCGCTGAAGAGGCCAAGCCGGCAGACGCCAAGAAGCCGGTTTTCGTCGATCTCACACCGGCGCTGGTGGGTAACTACGGCAGCGGCCCGCGCCTGAAGTACTTCAAGGCAGACATCGCACTGAAAGTCACCGGCAAGGAGGCCTCGGAGAAAGTCGAGCACCACGAGCCGCTGATCCGCAACCAGTTGGTGATGCTCTTCGCCCAGCAGACCGATGACTCCCTCGGCAGCGTCGAGGGCAAGGAAAAGCTGCGTCAGGACGCCCTCAAGCAGGTACAGGACGTGCTGCAACAGGAAGAAGGCCAGCCGCTGGTGGATGACCTGCTGTTCAACAATCTGATCGTCCAGCCCTGATCTCGGGGCCTAGGCCGCGTCGCACTGGGCGTGTCGGAGGTTTCCCGGTCACGCCTGATTTGTATCAAGCCCCATTCGCCGTCAATTGCCGATTATCCCCTCATGATTCGCTCGAATTTGAGCGTGCGGACAAGGAGATTTCGTATGGCGGGAAATGCAAAGAGCTGGCGCACCCGAGCACTGATCCTGGTGGTCGCGGCTGTGCTCGCCGCGCTGGCCTGGCAGACGTTCAAGCCGAACGGCCTTCCCGAAGGCTTCGCCAGCGGTAACGGTCGTATCGAAGCGACCGAAGTCGACGTGGCCACCAAGCTGCCCGGACGCGTGGCGGAAATCCTGGTGGACGAGGGCGACTTCGTGAAGGCCGGCGACGTGGTGGCGAAGATGGACACCCAGGTGCTCCAGGCCCAGCTCGCCCAGGCCCAGGCGGAAGTGCGGCGGGCGCAGAACGCCCAGCTCACCGCGCAATCCCTGGTGGCCCAGCGCACCAGTGAGAAGTCCACCGCCGAAGCCGTGGTCGCGCAGCGCCAGGCGGAACTCACCGCCGCGCAGAAGCGCTTCACCCGCACCGAACAGCTGGTCAAGCGCAACGCGCTGCCGCAACAGCAACTGGACGACGACCGCGCCGTGATGCAGAGCGCCCAGGCGGCACTGGCCGCTGCGCGTTCCCAGGTGGTCTCGGCGCAGGCCGGCATCGCCGCCGCGCGCTCCCAGGTGATCGAGGCGCAGTCGGCCATCGAGGCCGCCACCGCGAGCACCGAGCGCCTGCAGGCGGACATCGACGACAGCCTGCTCAAGGCGCCGCGCAACGGCCGCGTGCAGTACCGCGTGGCGCAGCCGGGCGAAGTGCTGGCGGCCGGCGGCAAGCTGCTCAACATGGTCGACCTGGCCGACGTCTACATGACCTTCTTCCTGCCCTCGGGCCAGGCCGGCAAGGTCGAGCTGGGCCAGGAAGTGCGCCTGGTGATCGATGCCGTGCCCGAGTACGTGATCCCGGCCAAGGTGTCCTACGTCGCCAGTGTCGCGCAGTTCACCCCGAAGACCGTGGAGACCGCCAACGAGCGCGAGAAGCTGATGTTTCGCGTCAAGGCGCGCCTGGATCCGGGGTTGCTGGAGAAGTACATCACCTACGTGAAGACCGGCGTGCCGGGCATGGCCTACCTGCGCCTCGACCCGCAGGTGCAGTGGCCGACTGAACTGCAGATCAAGGTCCCGCAATGAATGCCGCCGACTGCGTGGCCCGTCTGGCCGGCGTCTCGCTGCGCTATGGCGAGACCCGCGCAGTGGACGACGTCAGCCTGGAAATCCCGGCCAACCGCATGGTCGGCCTGATCGGCCCGGACGGCGTCGGCAAGTCCAGCCTGCTGGCGCTGCTGGCCGGCGCGCGGAAGATGCAGGATGGCGAGATCCAGGTGCTCGGCGGCGACATGCGCGACGTGCGCCACCGCCGCGCCGTGTGCCCGCGCATCGCCTACATGCCGCAGGGTCTGGGCAAGAACCTCTACCCGACGCTCTCGGTGTTCGAGAACGTCGACTTCTTCGGCCGCCTGTTCGGCCACGACAAGGCCGAGCGCGAGCGGCGTATCGCCGACCTGCTGCACAGCACGGGCCTCGCGCCCTTCGCCGAGCGCCCGGCGGGCAAGCTCTCCGGCGGCATGAAGCAGAAGCTCGGGCTGTGCTGCGCGCTGATCCATGATCCCGACCTGCTGATCCTCGACGAGCCCACCACCGGTGTCGACCCGCTGTCTCGCAACCAGTTCTGGGAACTGATTGCGCGCATCCGCGCCGGCCGCGAAGGCATGAGCGTGCTGGTGGCCACTGCCTACATGGAGGAAGCCGAGCGCTTCGACCATCTGGTGGCGATGGACGAGGGCAAGGTGCTCGCCACCGGCACGCCCGCCGAACTGCGTGCGCACACTGGCACGCAGAACCTCGAAGAGGCTTTCATCGCACTGCTGCCCGAGAGCAAGCGCGCCGGCCATCACCGGCTGGTGATTCCGCCGCGCCCGCAACCTGGCGGCGCGCCGCAGATCGCCATCGAGGCCGAGGGGCTGACCTGCCGCTTCGGCGATTTCGTCGCGGTGGACCGCGTCAGCTTCCGCATCGAGCGTGGGGAAATCTTCGGCTTCCTCGGCTCCAACGGCTGCGGCAAGTCCACCACCATGAAGATGCTCACCGGCCTGCTGCCGGCCAGCGAAGGCACCTGCGCGCTGTTCGGCCAGCCGGTGAACGCCAACGACATGGAGACGCGCCGGCGCGTCGGCTACATGTCCCAGGCCTTCTCGCTGTACGCCGAGCTGACGGTGCTGCAGAACCTCGAACTGCACGCCAAGCTGTTCCACATCCCGCACGAGCAGATCGGCCCGCGTGTCGAGGAAATGCTCCAGCGCTTCGACCTGGGCAAGGTCAAGGACGAGCTGCCCGACAGCCTGCCGCTGGGCATTCGCCAGCGCTTATCGCTGGCGGTGGCGGTAATCCACAAGCCGGAAATCCTGATTCTCGACGAGCCCACTTCGGGCGTCGACCCAGTGGCTCGCGACGGCTTCTGGGAACTGATGGTGGAGCTGTCGCGCAACGACGGCGTGACCATCTTCATCTCCACCCACTTCATGAACGAGGCCGAGCGCTGCGACCGCATCTCGCTGATGCACGCCGGCAAGGTGCTTGACAGCGATACCCCGCAAGGACTGATGGACAAGCGCGACCTGCCGACCCTGGAGGCCACCTTCATCGCCTACCTGGAAGAGGCCGCCGGCAGCGCGCCGGTGCCCGACGCCACGCCTGCCTCCGAGCAGCCAGCCAATCCAACCCGCTACAGGGGCAGCGATCGCTTCAGCTGGCTGCGCCTGTTCAGCTACGCGCGCCGCGAGGCCATGGAGCTGCGCCGCGACCCGATTCGCCTGACCCTGGCGCTGGTGGGTACCGCGCTGCTGATGTTCATCATGGGCTATGGCATCAACATGGATGTCGAGGACCTGACCTTCGCCGTGCTCGACCGCGACCAGACCACCACCAGCCAGGCCTACGCGTTGAATATTTCCGGCTCGCGCTACTTCATCGAGAAGGCGCCGATCCAGAACCCCGAGGAGTTGGAGCGACGCCTGCGCAGCGGCGATATCAGCCTGGCGGTGGAGATCCCGCCGAATTTCGGCCGCGACCTCAAGCGCGGCGCCGACCCGGCCATCGGCGTGTGGATCGACGGTGCCATGCCGACCCGCGCCAACACCGTGCTCGGCTACGTGCAGGGACTGCACGCCAGTTACCTCGCCGACCTGGCACGCCAGAACGGCAACGCTGCCGCCAGCGCGGCGGCGAGCACCGAAGTGCGCTTCCGCTACAACCCGGACGTGGAAAGCCTCAAGGCGATGGTGCCGGCGGTGATCCCGCTGCTGCTGATCATGATCCCGGCGATGCTCACCGCGCTGGGTGTGGTGCGCGAGAAAGAGCTGGGCTCGATCACCAACCTCTACGTCACGCCGGTCACGCGCCTCGAATTCCTGCTCGGCAAGCAGCTACCGTATATCGGCATGGGCGTGATCAACTTCGTGTTGATGCTGGCGATGGCCGTGCTGCTGTTCCAGGTGCCGCTCAAGGGCAGCTTCCTGGCGCTGCTGGTCGGCGCGTTCCTCTACGTGGTGACCAGCACCGGGCTCGGCCTGCTGCTCTCGACCTTCATGAAGAGCCAGATCGCCGCCGTGTTCGGCACTGCCATCGCCACCATGATCCCGGCGATCCAGTTTTCCGGGCTGATCCACCCGGTGTCGTCGCTGGAGGGCGCGGCGGCGGTGATCGGCCAGCTCTACCCGACCTCGCACTTCCTGATCGTCAGCCGCGGCGCCTTCTCCAAGGCCCTGGGATTCGCCGACCTGTGGGTCTACTACCTGCCGCTGCTGGCGATGGTGGTGGTGCTGACGCTGCTCAGCGTGGCCTGCCTGAAAAAGCAGGAGGACTGAGCGATGAAGAAGCTGGCGAACATCTTCAACCTCGGCATCAAGGAATTCCGCAGCCTGGGCCGCGACTACGCAATGCTGATCCTGATCGCCTGGGCCTTCACCCTGGGCGTCTACAGCTCGGCCACCGGCGTGCCGGAAACCCTGCACCACGCGCCGATCGCCATCGTCGACGAGGACCAGTCGCAGCTCTCCTCGCGCATCGTCAACGCCTTCCAGCCGCCGTACTTCCGGGTGCCGGAAATGATCGGCCACGCGCAGATGGACCGCGGCATGGACGTCGGCCTGTACACCTTCACCCTGGACATCCCGCCGGACTTCCAGCGCGATGTGCTGGCCGGGCGGCAGCCGGCGATCCAGGTCAACGTCGATGCGACGCAGACCGGCCAGGCCTTCTCCGGCGCCGGCTACATCCAGAGCATCGTCGGCACCGAGGTGCGCGAGTTCGTCAGCCGCTACCGCGCCGAGGCGGCGATGCCGGCGGAGCTGGCGGTACGCATGGAATTCAACCCGAACCTGACCCAGGCCTGGTTCGGCGCGGTGATGGAGGTGATCAACCAGATCACCATGCTGTCGATCATCCTCACCGGCGCGGCGCTGATCCGCGAGCGCGAGCACGGCACGGTGGAACACCTGCTGGTGATGCCGCTGACCGCCTTCGAGATCATGATGGCCAAGGTCTGGTCGATGGGCACCGTGGTGCTGGTGGCGGCGGCGATCTCGCTGCAACTGGTGGTGCGCGGCTGGCTGGACGTGCCGATCAGCGGCTCGGTGGGGCTGTTCCTGTTGGGCGCGGCGCTGCACCTGTTCGCCACCACCTCCATGGGCATCTTCCTCGGCACCGTGGCGCGCTCGATGCCGCAGCTGGGGTTGCTGGTGATCCTCACCCTGATGCCGCTGCAGATCCTCTCCGGCGGCACCACGCCGCGCGAGAGCATGCCGGAACTGGTACAGACCATCATGCTGGCGGCGCCGACCACCCACTTCGTCAGCCTGGCCCAGGCGATCCTCTATCGGGGGGCGGACCTGTCCATCGTCTGGCCGCAGCTACTGTCCATCGTCGGGATCGGCGCGGCGTTCTTCTTCGGCGCCCTGTGGCGCTTCCGCCGGACCATCGGGCAGATGGCGTAACGTCCGCTCTTTGCTCTTTGCTCTTTGCTCTTTGCTCTTTGCTCTTTGCTCTTCGCTCTTCGTAGGAGCGAGCTTGCTCGCGAACAAATTATCCGACGACTAAGGAGTCAAGCGGGTTCGCGAGCAAGCTCGCTCCTACAGAAATGCCGTCCTCACTCCACCGGCCACACGCACGTCTGGTTCCGTCCCCGATGCTTGGCCGCATACAGCGCCTGGTCCGCCTGGGAGATCAACTGGTCGGGCTCGGCGTCCTGCCCCGGTTTGGCGATGGCCACGCCGATGCTGATCGTCAGCCGTCCCAGCTCCGTCGCCGGGTGGACGATGGCCAGTTCGGCGATCCGCTGGTGCACCCGCGCGGCCACATGGGCGGCGCCTTCCAGGCCGGTGTCGGTGAGGATGATCACGAACTCCTCGCCGCCGTAGCGGCAGGCCACGTCCCCTTCGCGTTGCAGGCAGCTCCGCAGGGCGCCGCCGACCCGGCGCAGGGCGTCGTCGCCGGCCAGGTGACCGAGACAGTCGTTGAAGCGCTTGAAGTGGTCGACGTCGAGCATCAGCACCGCCAGCGGCGCGTCGGCCCGGCGCAGGCGCCGCCATTCGCTCTGCAACTGGCGGTCGAAGTAGCGGCGGTTGAACAGGCCGGTGAGGCCGTCCTGTTGCGACAGCTTCTGCAACTGGGCTTCCAGTTGCAGGCGCTCGCCATTGTCGCGGGCCACGGCGATCAGGTAGTCGCGCTCGCCCTGGCGGGTCAGCTGGGTATTGATCTCCGCCGCCTGCAGGCTGCCGTCGCGGCGCTGCATCTCGCGCTGGAAGATCATCGACAGGTTCAGCCGGTTGGCCTGCTGCACCAGTTGCAGCCAGGCGAAGAAGCCGGGGATCAGGCGTTCCGGATCGTCGCGCAGCAGTTGGCGGAAGTCCTCGGCGCTGTAGCCGAGGCTGCTGTAGGTGGCGCGGTTCATGTGCAGCAGCTCGCGGTTCTGCACATCGAAGATGAACAGCGCGTCGCGGCTGGAGTCCGTCAGGTCGAGAACCAGTTGCAGGCGTTCGCGGCTGTCGAGCAGGTGCCCCTCGATCTCCTGGCGCTGCTCGGCCTCCAGGTTGAGCAGGCGGTTGCCGGCGCTCAGCGCGCTGGCGCGGCGGGCGTTGTCCAGCGCCAGGGCGAGGGCGGCGACCAGCAGCAGGCTGATGGTCACCGCCGTGCCGAACACCACGGCCGGCAGCGGTGTGGAGAGCGATTGCACCAGCGCCGCGCTGGGGCTGAGCTCCAGTTCGAAGCTGCGGTTGTTCAGCAGCCGTAGCGGCAGGCGCAGGGTTGCCTCGGCCTGGCTGTCGGGTTGGGAGCGGACGTAGAGCGGCTGGCCGTGCTCCAGCAGGCGCACGCTGAACAGGTGGTCGTCGGCCTGCTCCAGCAGATGGTCCATCAGGTTGCCGACGCGGAAGATACCTTCCATGAAGCCGTCGAAGCGCAGCGTGCCGTCGGATGCGCGCAGGTACACCGGCGCGTAGAGGGCGAAACCACGGCCGCCCTGGAGCAGCTCGATGCTGTCGCTCAGCCGGGGCTTGCCGGTATCGCGCGCGGCCATCGCGGCGTCATAGCCGGGGCTCAGCGGCGTCAGCCGATAGTTCAGTGCCGTCTCGTTGCCCTGCAGGGGCTCCACCCAGCGGATGCGCAGCTCCGGATCGGCCCACTGGATCGACTGGTAGCCGGCGAAGTTGTCGATATAGAAGCGCGCGTTGAGCTCCCACTCCGAGCGCGGGATGCGGTCGTGGTGGGTCCAGAGCTGCGCCAGCAGGTTCAGCCCCTGGACCTGCTCGTGCAGGGTGGCTTCCAGTTGATGGGCCAGGGCGCGCGCCTGGTAGTTCAGGCGTTCGCGAACCCGTTGCCGTTCGCTGCTGGCCAGTTCATGACCGAGCCAGAGACTGGCCAACAGGAGAACGCAGAGCAGGCCGCCAAGCCCGAGATAGGTGGAAACGGAGGACTTCAGGCGGTCCATGCGGAAAATTCCGAAGGCGTTCCTTACCTAATAGCACAGTGATATCGGTCTTTCACGGCCTTGCCCGCCACTGTCGGCCCTTTCCTTTTTCTAGCGCTTCTATCGCCGAACCAGAGTCAGCACGATCTGCCATTGCGCCTCGGTTACCGGCATGACCGACAGGCGACTGCCGCGCTGTACCAGCGGCATTTCTTCCAGCCCCGCCTGGACCCTGAGGGTGGCCAGTGGCAGCACTGCGGTGAAGGCTTCGACGAAGCCGACGTCGCGGGCGGTCCAGGGATTCTTCTCCGCGCTGGCCTTGGGGTCGTGGTAGGGGCTCTGCGGATCGAGCGCGGTGGGGTCGGGGTAGGGCTCGCCCTCGATCGTCGCGATCCCGGCGATGCCCGGTTCGGGGCAGCTGGAGTGGTAGAAGAAGAACAGGTCGCCCGGCTGCATGCCGCGCATGAAGTTGCGCGCCTGGTAGTTGCGCACGCCGTCCCAGCGCGCCGTTTTCAGGCGTTGCAGGTCGTGGATCGAGAGTTCGTCGGGCTCGGATTTCATCAGCCAGTAAGCGCGTGCCATCCGCGGGAGTCTCCTTGTGTGTGGCGAATTTCCGGGAGCGGGCGCGAAGTCCGTCCAGGGACTAATGGTAGGTGTTTCCCCTGCGACAAGTTGCCGGCTCGCGAAAGTTTCGCTGTAGGAAGAATATGGGGAGATCCGGCATGAACCTTGCCTGGAAGTGCGCGCAGTTTTGGAAGGCGCGCCTCCTCCGACGATCGGTTGGCGTCAGAATTGCGAGAAGCTTTTCATTGTCGGAGAATGCCGCCATTTTTAGCTTGGACCGCCGGACGGACAAAAAACCACCGCCGGCATCGTGGACAGTTTGCCTGGAAGGGGGAGGCAATCGATGAAACGCAAGCCTGATCTTTTGTGGGTTCTGGTAATCCTGTTCGGCCTGGGAGTCGTCACCACCGGTTACACCCAGAGCCTCTGGGAGCGTCAGGGTGAGGTTCCCGCCCAGGTGACCCAGCAGCCCTGATTCATTTCGCCGGGTGTCGCAAGGAGCGCGACGCCTGCGCGAGTCGGCCATACCAGCCGCCGTCCGTCACCGTACCCATCAGCGGTACGTCCCAACTGGCCAGTTCCAGTCGATCGACTTTCTGACATTCGTGCGCCAGACCCAATAGCGTCGGTGTGTGCCAATTTTTGCGCATGCCCAGGTAGGCCAGGGTGCGGTCGTAGAAGCCTTTGCCCATCCCCAGGCGTCCACCTTGCGGATCGAATCCCACCAGTGGCAGCAGCAGCAGGTCCAGGGCCCAGGCCGGGCGTTGCCGGCTGCGGTCGCGTGCGGGCTCGGCGATGCCGAAACGGTTGCGTGTCCAGCGTTCGCCAAGGCCGACGCGCTGGAAGGTCATGTGGGTCCTGGGCCAGTCCGACAGCACCGGCAGGTAGGTGGCCTTGCCGCGTTTCTGCGCCGCCTTCATCAGCGGTCGTGGGTCGATTTCGCCGTCGGCCGGCAGGTACAGGGCGATGTGCCGCGCGCGGCGAAACAGCGGGTGCTGCGCCATCCGGCGATACAGAGCCTGGGCCGCGAGGCGTTGCTGGAGTGGGGTGAGGGCGCGTCGGGCCTCGCGCAACTGACGGCGCAGGGCCGGACGGGAAAGACCGTCGCTATGGATCATCGAAGGGTAAAGCTCCCCGGACATGCCGCTGTCGGGTTAGCCCTTGAACCCGAGAGTTCAAGGTGGTGGTTGCAGTAGGCTTTAAGGCTTTCCGTCGTGCGGACATGCACACCAGCCCAACTGGCAACCCCCGTTGTTGCAATTATCGGCTCAGGGACATCACCGACTGGCCAACACACCAGGGAACGAAGCGGATTATACCCCAAGGAAATTTCCAGGGTCAGACTTCACCCTATTCTTGATCGGTGGTAAGGGTATCGGTGGTGAGGGCCCGGTCCACGCGCTCGAGCAGTTCGCGCACGCGCTCGCGGGTGGAGCTGGCGTCGTGGTCGAGGCGTTCCTGCTTGTGCAGCAGATCGTGGGTGATGTTCAGCGCGGCCATCACCGCCACGCGGTCGGCGCCGATCACTTTGCCGCTGGAGCGTATCTCGCGCATCTTGCTGTCGAGATAGCGCGCGGCGCTTTCCAGGTTGACGCGTTCCTCGGGAGGGCAGGTGATGCAGTACTCCTTGTCGAGGATTTGAACATTGAGGGTATTCGACTGGCTCATGAGTCCTGCTCCAAGGCTTTGAGTCGCAAAATCATCGCTTCGACCTTCTGCCGCGCCAATTCGTTCTTCTCGATCAGATGGGCGCGCTCTTCCCGCCAACTCTTTTCGTTCGCCCGCAGCAGCCGGTTTTCGGCCTTGAGCTGTTCCAGGCGCTGGAGCAACTGGTCGAACTTGGCGATCAGCGTGTGCAGGTCGGCGTCTTCCATAGACTCTCGCTTGGCTCTCTACTCGTAAGAATGGGAGTGACCGGAAACTATATAGGACCGCCGTAGGGGTGGGTCAACGCGGCGACCCGTTACATGGTCTTGCACAGGGCGGCGGTGCTAGGATACGAGACCACATTCTATGCGCGGCGCCCGATGGCGCCTAGCGGCCATACCCCGGGTTCGATCATGTCCACGTCAAGTTCCGCCTATAACGCCTTCGCCGCCCTGCTCGCCGAGGCCGCCCTGCCGATTTCCCCCGCCGAACTGCACGGCCACCTGCTGGGCCGCGTCTGCGCGGGCAGCGGCTTCGACCAGGCGGAGTGGCTGCAGGCCGCCAGCGAGTTGCTCGGCGGTGAGCCGGGCGAGCGCCTGGGCGCGGCCCTGGGCGGGCTGCTGGGCATGGTCCAGCAGGACTTCGGCGCCGGCGAGATGGCCGTGGTGCTGATGCTGCCCAACGACGACGCCCCGCTGGCCGAGCGCGCCGCCGCCCTGGGCCAGTGGTGCCAGGGCTTCCTCGCCGGCTTCGGCCTGGCGCTGCGTTCCCCCAGCCTGTCGGATGAAGCCGACGAAGTACTGCAGGACATCGCCGCCATCGCCCAGGTCCAGGGTGCGCTGGAAGATTCCGAAGACGGCGAGGCCGACTATATGGAAGTGCAGGAATACCTGCGCGTCGCCCCGCTGCTGCTGTTCTCCGAATTCGGCAAGGTGCCGGCACCGGCCGAGAAACCCTCCCTGCATTGAGGTCGCTGCATGATCCGTATCGCCAAGTCGGAATACGCCCGTCGCCGCAAGGCGCTGATGGAGCAGATGGAACCCAACAGCATCGCCATTCTCCCGGCGGCGCCGATGTACATCCGCAACCGCGACGTCGAGCACGTCTACCGCCAGGACAGCGATTTCCAGTACCTCACCGGCTTCCCCGAGCCGGAAGCGGTGATGGCGCTGATCCCCGGCCGCGAGCACGGCGAGTACGTGCTGTTCTGCCGCGAGCGCGATCCGGAGCGTGAGCTCTGGGACGGCCTGCGCGCCGGCCAGGACGGCGCGATCAAGAACTTCGGCGCCGACGACGCCTTCCCCATCGGCGATATCGACGACATCCTGCCCGGCCTGATCGAAGGTCGCGACCGCGTCTATTACGCGCTGGGCGCCAACCAGGAGTTCGACCGCCGGCTGATGGACTGGATCAACGTGATCCGCTCCAAGGCCCGTCAGGGCGCGCAGCCGCCGAACGAGTTCGTCGCTCTCGACCACCTGCTGCACGACCTGCGCCTGTACAAGAGCGCGGGCGAGGTGAAGGTGATGCGCTACGCCGCCGAGGTCTCCTCCGGCGCCCACGTGCGCGCCATGCAGGTGTGCCGTCCGGGGCTGAACGAATACCACCTGGAAGCCGAGCTCGAGTACGCCTTCCGCAAGGGCGGGGCGAAGATGCCGGCCTACGGCTCCATCGTCGCCACCGGCCGCAACGCCTGCATCCTGCACTACCGGGAGAACGACGCGACGATCAAGGACGGCGACCTGATCCTGATCGACGCCGGCTGCGAGATCGACTGCTACGCCAGCGACATCACTCGCACCTTCCCGGCCAATGGCACCTTCAGCCCCGAGCAGAAGGCCATCTACGAGCTGGTGCTGGAGGCCAACGTCGCCGCCTTCGACTACATCGCCCCCGGCCGTCACTGGAACGAGGCCCACGAGGCCACCGTGCGGGTCATCACCGCCGGTCTGGTGAAGCTCGGCCTGCTCAGCGGCGACGTCGACGAACTGATCGAAAGCGAAGCCTACAAGGCGTTCTACATGCACCGTGCCGGCCACTGGCTGGGCATGGACGTGCACGACGTCGGCGAATACAAGGTCGGCGGCGAATGGCGCGTGCTCGAAGTCGGTATGTCGATGACCGTCGAGCCGGGCATCTACATCGCCCCGGACAACACCGACGTGCCGAAGAAGTGGCGCGGCATCGGCGTGCGCATCGAGGACGACGTGGTGGTGACCAGGACCGGCTGCGAAATCCTCACCAACGGCGTGCCCAAGACCGTTGCCGAGATCGAAGCGCTGATGGCCGAGGCCAAGGCTCAGGCCGCCTGACATGCAACGTCCGCAACTGGCCATCATCGGTGGCGGCCTCGTCGGCGCGAGCCTGGCGTTGATCCTCCAGGCCGGTGCTCGCGAGCGCGGCTGGCGGATCGTGCTGGTCGAGCCGTTCGCCCCCGGCGATGCCTACCAGCCCAGCTACGACGCGCGCTCCACGGCGCTGTCCTTCGGCAGCCGGCAGATCTACGAGCGCCTGGGGCTCTGGCAGCAGATATCCCTGCGCGCCGAAGCGATCACCCAGATCCACGTGTCCGACCGTGGCCGCTTCGGCTCCGCGCGCCTGACGGCGGTGGAAGAGGGCGTTCCGGCTCTCGGCTACGTGGTGGAGAACGCCTGGCTCGGCCGGTGCCTGTGGCACGCACTGGACCCGGAAGTGGTGAGCTGGCGCTGCCCGGCCGAGGTGCGCCGGATGGACGCACTGGGCGACGGCTACCGCCTGACCCTGGACGACGATTCGCTTTTGGACTGCGACCTCGCCGTGCTGGCCGACGGCGGCCGCTCCGGCCTGCGCGAGCAACTGGGCATCGGCGTGCGCGCCTCATCCTACGGGCAGACCGCGCTGATCGCCAACGTCAGCCCGTCCGAAGCCCATCGCGGCCAGGCCTTCGAACGCTTCACCGAGAACGGCCCGCTGGCCCTGCTGCCGCTGCCGGAAAACCGCTGCGCGCTGGTCTGGACCCGCAACGGCCGTGACGCAGAGCGTCTGCGCGAGCTGTCCGACGCGGCGTTCCTTGCCGAGTTGCAGGAGGTCTTCGGCTATCGCCTCGGCGCCTTCCGTCAGGTCGGCGCGCGCTACGGCTACCCGTTGAGCCTGATCGAGGCCGAGGAACAGATTCGCCCGCACCTGGTGGTGCTGGGCAACGCCGCCCACAGCCTGCACCCGATTGCCGGGCAGGGCTTCAACCTGTCGCTGCGCGACGCCCAGGCTCTGGGCGACCAACTGTTGCAGGACGAGGCCATGCCGGGCGATTTCGCCGTACTGCAGCGCTACCTGGACGGCCAGCGCCTGGATCAGCAGATGACCGTCGGTTTCTCCGACCGCGTCACCCGCCTGTTCTCCAACGCTCAACCGCTGCTCGCCAGCGGCCGCAACCTGGGCCTGCTCGGCCTCGACCTGCTGCCGCCGGCCAAACGCTGGTTTGCCCGCCAGGCTATGGGCCTGGGCGCCCGCCCGGTGTGACAGCCCCAGCCAATAAGGAAATTCGATGCACGCGGATCTGGTAATAGTCGGGGCAGGCATGGTCGGCAGCGCGCTGGCCCTGGCCCTGGAAGGCAGCGGCCTGGACATCCTGCTGCTGGACGGCAGCCCGCTGAGCGTCAAGCCGTTCGACCGCGAGGCGCCGTTCGAGCCGCGCGTCAGTGCCTTGTCCGAGGCCAGCCGACGCATCCTCCAGCGCCTGCACGCCTGGGACGGCATCGCCGCGCGGCGTGCCGAACCCTACCGCGAGATGCAGGTGTGGGACGGCTCCGGCACCGGGCAGATCCACTTCAGCGCCGCCAGCGTGCACGCCGAAGTGCTCGGCCATATCGTCGAGAACCGCGTGGTGCAGGATGCCCTGCTGGAGCGCCTGCACGACTCCGCCCTCGGCCTGCTGCCCGGCGCGCGCCTGGAGCAACTGCGCCACTCCGGCGACGACTGGCTGCTGAGCCTTTCCGATGGTCGCGAGATCCGCACGCCGCTGGTGGTTGCCGCCGACGGCGCCAACTCCGCCGTGCGCCGCCTGGCCGGCTGCGCCACCCGCGAGTGGGATTACCTGCACCACGCCATCGTCACCAGCGTGCGCTGCGAAAAGCCGCACCTGGCCACCGCCTGGCAACGCTTCACCGACGACGGCCCGCTGGCCTTCCTGCCACTGGCGAAGGAGGGGGACGCGCACTGGTGCTCGATCGTCTGGTCGACCACCCCGGAGCGGGCCGAGCGGATCATGGCGTTGGACGACGATGGCTTCCGTGCCGCGCTGGGGCGGACCTTCGAGCAGCGCCTGGGCGCCATCGAGCACGCCGACCGCCGCCTGTGCATTCCGCTGCGCCAGCGCCATGCCAAGCGCTACGTGGAGCCGGGGCTGGCGCTGGTCGGCGATGCCGCGCACACCATCCACCCGCTGGCCGGGCAGGGCGTGAACCTCGGCTTCCTCGATGCCGCGGTGCTTGCCGAGGTGATCCTGCATGCCTACGAGCGCGGCGAGAACATCGCCGAAGAGCGTGTGCTGAGCCGCTTCGAGCGCCGCCGGATGCCGCACAACCTGGCGATGATGGCGGCGATGGAAGGCTTCCAACGCCTGTTCCAGGCCGATCCGCTGGCGGTGCGCTGGCTGCGCAATGCCGGGTTGCGGCTGGTGGACAAGCATCATGAGGCCAAGGGGATGTTCGTGCGGCAGGCGCTGGGGCTTTCGGGCGATCTGCCGACGTTGGCGCGGGTCTGATCACCGCGGCCTCTTCCAAGGGGGAGAGGCTGAGCGTCCAGAACTCGCCGGGCGACTCCGTGAATAACCGCGTACTCCGAACGGCCCCCTCTCCTTCTGGAGTGGGATGCGCAGCCGGAGCTGGGGTGAGGGGGCTCCCCGCGACCCCAAACCGCACCCTCCCGAAACACCTCGACACAACTACGCGCCTCAATGGCAAATGCGGTTCCTTATCATTTGCAGGATTCTTCCCCGCACAGGACACGCCCATGCTCATGCGCAAAGGTCTTCTCGCCACCCTCATGCTGGCCGCCATCGGTAGCACCGCCCAGGCCGCCGACGAAGTGGTGGTCTACTCCTCGCGCATCGACGAGCTGATCAAGCCGGTGTTCGACGCCTACACCGAGAAGACCGGGGTGAAGATCAAGTTCATCACCGACAAGGAAGCGCCGCTGATGGCGCGGATCAAGGCCGAAGGCACCAACACTCCGGCCGATCTGCTGCTCACCGTGGACGCCGGCAACCTCTGGCAGGCCGAGAAGATGGGCATCCTGCAGCCCTTCGACTCGCCGGTGCTGGATGCCAACATCCCGCCGCAATACCGCTCCGGCACCGACAGCTGGACCGGCCTGTCGCTGCGCGCGCGCACCATCGCCTACTCCACCCAGCGGGTGAAGCCCGAGGAGTTGAGCACCTACGAGGCCCTGGCCGACAAGCAATGGGAAGGCCGCCTGTGCCTGCGCACGGCGAAGAAGGTCTACAACCAGTCACTGACCGCCACCCTGATCGAAACCCACGGCGAGCAGAAGACCGAGGAAATCCTCAAGGGCTGGGTGAACAACCTGGCCACCGACGTGTTCTCCGACGATACCGCGCTGCTCCAGGCCATCGCCGCCGGCCAGTGCGACGTCGGCATCGTCAACACCTACTACTTCGGCCGCCTGCACCAGGAGAAGCCGGACCTGCCGGTGAAGCTGTTCTGGCCGAACCAGGGCGACCGTGGCGTGCACGTCAACCTGTCGGGCATCGGTCTGACCAAGCATGCGCCGCACCCGGAAGCCGCCAAGAAACTGGTGGAGTGGATGACCGGCCCGGACGCTCAGTCGCTGTTCGCCGGCATCAACCAGGAGTTCCCGGCCAACCCGAAGGTGGCGCCGTCGCAGGAAGTGGCGGCCTGGGGCGTGTTCAAGGCCGACAGCATTCCGGTGGAAGTCGCCGGCAAGCGCCAGGCCGAGGCGATCAAGCTGATGGACCGCGCCGGCTGGAATTGAAGAGACGGCCGAGGCCGCCAGCGGAAAGCGGCAAACTGTAAGCTGCAAGCGGTTGGCTCAGATATGGTTCCCACGCTTCTGCGTGGGAAGCATAGTGCTCTTGAAAGCGCCCCGGCCCGTGCCGGGGCTTCGTGTTTTTCGATCCTGAGGTTTTCGTGGCCCATCCCGCCCCCCGCCGCTGGTATCCCATCACCTTTGCCGTCGCCGCCCTGGTGTTGCTGCCGATCAGCGTCCTGCTGCTGAGCTGGGCGGAGATCGACCGGGAAATCTGGTCCCACCTGTGGCAAACCCAGCTGCCGCGCTTGCTCGGCAACACGCTGATCCTGGTCGGTGGCGTGGGTGTGGGCGTGACCGTGCTGGGTGTCAGCCTGGCCTGGCTCACCAGCCTCTGCGAGTTTCCCGGGCGGCGCTGGCTGGACTGGGCGCTGATGCTGCCCTTCGCGGTGCCGGCCTACGTGCTGGCATTCGTCTTCGTCGGCCTGCTGGATTTCGCCGGCCCCGTGCAGACGCTGCTGCGCGAATGGTTCGGCAGCGGCCTGCGCCTGCCTCGGGTGCGTTCCACCGGCGGGGTGATCATCGTCCTGGTGCTGGTGTTCTACCCCTATGTCTACCTGCTGGCGCGCACCGCGTTCCTCGCCCAGGGGCGTGGCCTGACCGAGGCGGCGCGGGTGCTCGGGCTGTCGCCCTGGGCGGCGTTCTGGCGTGTCGCCCTGCCGATGGCGAGGCCGGCCATCGGCGCCGGCCTGGCGCTGGCGATCATGGAAACCCTGGCGGATTTCGGCACCGTCTCGGTGTTCAACTTCGATACCTTCACCACCGCCGTATACAAGACCTGGTACGGCTTCTACAGCCTCTCCAGCGCCACCCAGCTGGCCAGCCTGCTGTTGCTGTTCGTCATGCTGGTGCTGCTGGGCGAGCGCTACAGCCGGGGGCGATCGAGCGCGCCCAGCGAGCGGCCGCGTGGTGCGGCACTGTATCGCCTGCAGGGGCTCAAGGCGTTCGCCGCGACGGCCTGGTGCCTGCTGGTGTTCGCCTGCGCCTTCGTCATTCCGGTGCTGCAGTTGCTGGCCTGGTGCTGGCAGAAGGGCCGTTTCGATCTCGACGAACGCTACTGGGGCCTGATCCTGCACAGTCTCTACCTGGGCGGCCTGGCCGCGCTGGTAACGGTGGCGGTGGCGCTGCTGCTGGCCTTCGCCTGCCGCCTGTCGCCCACTCCGGCGGTGCGTTCGGCGGTGGGCCTGGCGAACCTGGGCTACGCGCTGCCCGGCTCGGTGCTGGCGGTGGCGATCATGCTGGCCTTCAGTTGGCTCGACAACCACGCGGTGATCCCGCTGTCCACGGCCCTGGGCGGTACCGGCAAGCCGTTGCTGCTGGGCAGCCTCGGCGCGCTGCTGATGGCCTACCTGATCCGTTTCATGGCCGTGGCCCACGGCCCGCTGGAGGGCGCCCTGGCGCGTATCCGTCCGTCGCTGCCGGAGGCGTCGCGCAGCCTCGGGGTGGGCGGTACGGAGCTGTTCTTCCGGGTCTATCTGCCGTTGCTGCTGCCGGGGACGTTGAGCGCCGCGTTGCTGGTGTTCGTCGACGTGCTCAAGGAAATGCCGGCCACCCTGCTGATGCGTCCCTTCGGCTGGGATACCCTGGCCGTCCGGGTCTTCGAAATGACCAGCGAAGGCGAGTGGGCGCGCGCCGCGCTGCCGGCGCTGACGCTGGTGCTGGTAGGACTGTTCCCGGTCATCGGCCTGATTCGTCGTTCCGCACGACCGGCCGGTTCCGCCAGTCGCTGAGATTCGATTGTCGGACAAGCTGTCCACGGGCCGGTCATGCGACTACAATGCGCGCGTTTCGTGCGGGCCGTACTCGCGCTCCGCACCCGCCTCGCCCGGAAGGAGACCACCCATGGGACAGCGCACACCGCTCTATGATTTGCACGTCGCCCTTGGCGCCAAGATCGTCGATTTCGGCGGCTGGGACATGCCGCTGCACTACGGTTCGCAAGTCGAAGAGCACCACCAGGTACGTCGCGATTGCGGCGTGTTCGACGTTTCCCACATGACCGTGGTCGACGTCACCGGTCCGCAGGCCAAGGAATACCTGCAACGACTCCTGGCCAACGACGTCGAACGACTTCAGGTTCCGGGCAAGGCGCTGTACAGCGGCATGCTCAACGAACGTGGCGGGGTGGTCGACGACCTGATCGTCTACCTTGGCGTGTACGGCTACCGCGTGGTGGTCAATGCCTCCACCCGCGACAAGGACATGGCCTGGATGCAGGCCCATACCGAAGGCTTCGACGTCACCCTGACCGAGCGCGCGGACCTCGCCATGCTCGCCGTGCAGGGCCCGAACGCCCGCGAGAAGACCGCCGAGCTGGTCACTCCCTCGCGCGCCGCGCTGATCCGTGAGCTCAAGCCCTTCCAGGGCAAGGCCGACGGTGACTGGTTCATCGCCCGCACCGGCTACACCGGCGAGGACGGTCTGGAAATCATGCTGCCGGCCGCCGAGGCGCCGGGCTTCCTCAACGACCTGGTCGGCGCCGGCATTTCCCCGGCGGGCTTGGGCGCGCGCGACACCCTGCGCCTTGAGGCCGGTATGAACCTGTATGGCCAGGACATGGACGAAGAGATCACCCCGCTGGCCGCCAACATGGGCTGGACCATCGCCTGGGAACCGGCCGAGCGCGACTTCATCGGCCGCCAGGCACTGCAAGCGCAGAAGGCTGCGGGCGATGCGCCCAAGCTGGTCGGCCTGGTGCTGGAAGAGCGCGGCGTGCTGCGCGCGCACCAGGTGGTCCGCGTGGCCGGCGTCGGCGAAGGCGAGATCACCAGCGGCAGCTTCTCCCCGACGCTGGGCAAATCCATCGCCCTCGCCCGCGTGCCGTCAACCACCGGCGACCGCGCCGAGGTGGAAATCCGTGGCAAGTGGTACCCGGTTCGCGTCGTTCAGCCGAATTTCGTGCGTCATGGCAAAGCCCTGATCTAAATTGCATGATCTAACTTGAAGAGGGCGGCACCGCCGCCCGTCGCCCAGTCCTCGAGGAAAAAACAAGATGAGCAATATCCCCGCCGACCTGCGTTACGCCGCCAGCCACGAGTGGGCGCGCCTGGAAGCCGACGGTACTGTGACCGTGGGCATCTCCGACCATGCCCAGGAAGCCCTGGGCGACGTGGTCTTCGTCGAACTGCCGGAACTGGGCAAGACCCTCGCCGCCGGCCAGGAAGCCGGTGTCGTCGAGTCGGTGAAGGCCGCTTCGGACATCTATGCCCCGGTGGGCGGCGAAGTCATCGCCGTCAACGACGTGCTGGCCGACACCCCGGAAGAAGTGAACAACGACCCGTACGGTTCCTGGTTCTTCAAGCTCAAGCCGAGCAACCCGGCCGAGCTGGACAAGCTGCTCGACGCCGCCGGCTACCGCGCTGCCTGCGACGCCGACGCGTAAGACACTGCTGCAAACACAGGCCTCGACTCGTCGGGGCCTGTTCTTTTTACGGACCGACCTTTCGAGACCGTGGCCATGTCGAACACCCCTTCGCTTTCCCAGCTGCACCAGCCTGATGCCTTCCTCGCCCGCCACCTCGGCCCCGATGCCGCCGAGCAGCAGGCCATGCTCGATACCTTGGGGCTGAGTAGCCTCGATGACCTGATCGTGCAGACGGTGCCCCCGGCCATCCGCCTGAACCGGCTGCTGGACCTGCCCGCCGCCCTCGACGAGCAGGGTGCGCTGGCCAAGCTGAAGGGCTATGCGGACAAGAACGAACTGTGGACCAGCCTGATCGGCACCGGCTACTACGGGACCCTGACCCCTACCGTCATCCTGCGCAACGTGCTGGAGAATCCGGGCTGGTACACCGCCTATACGCCGTACCAGCCGGAGATCGCCCAGGGCCGTCTCGAATCCCTGCTGAACTTCCAGCAGATGACCATCGACCTCACCGGCCTCGATCTGGCCAGCGCCTCGTTGCTCGACGAAGCCACCGCCGCCGCCGAGGCGATGGCCTTGGCCAAGCGCGTGGCCAAGGCCAAGAGCAACCTGTTCTTCGTCGATGCCCAGTGCCACCCGCAGACCCTCTCCGTGGTGCAGACCCGCGCCGACGCCTTCGGCTTCGAGGTGGTGGTCGACGAGGTGGACAATCTCGGCCAGCACGCGGTGTTCGGCGCACTGCTGCAATATCCGGACACCCGTGGCGAAATCCGTGATCTGCGCGCGGTGATCGACGCCCTGCACGCGCAGCAGGCCATCGCCTGCGTCGCCAGTGATCTGCTCGCGCTGCTGCTGCTCACCCCGCCGGGCGAACTGGGCGCCGACGTGGTGCTCGGCAGTGCCCAGCGCTTCGGCGTACCGATGGGCTACGGCGGCCCGCACGCGGCCTTCTTCGCCTGCCGCGACGAGTACAAGCGCGCCATGCCGGGGCGGATCATCGGTGTGTCCAAGGACGCCCGCGGCAACACCGCGCTGCGCATGGCGCTGCAGACCCGCGAGCAGCACATCCGCCGCGAGAAGGCCAACTCCAACGTCTGCACCTCGCAGGTACTGCTGGCCAACATCGCCAGCCTGTACGCCGTGTACCACGGTCCGCAGGGCCTGAAACGCATCGCCCAGCGCGTGCACCGCCTGACCTCCGTGCTGGCCGCCGGCCTGGCCGCCAAGGGCGTGAAGATCGTCAACCTGCACTTCTTCGATACCCTGACCCTGGATGTCGGCACCCAGCAGCAGGTCATCCTCGAGCGTGCCCGCGCCGCCCGCGTCAACCTGCGCATCGTCGGCGAAGATCGCTTGGGCGTGAGCCTGGACGAGACCACCAGCGCCGCCACCCTCGCCAGCCTGTTCGACATCGTCCTCGGCGCCGGCCACGGCCTGGACGTCGCCCAGCTCGACGCCGGCCAGCTTGCCGACGGCATTCCCGCCGCCCTGCAGCGCAGCAGCGGCTACCTGAGCCACCCGGTGTTCAACCGCCACCACAGCGAAACCGAGATGCTGCGCTACCTGCGCCAGCTCGAAGGCAAGGACCTGGCGCTGAACCAGGCGATGATTCCGCTGGGCTCCTGCACCATGAAGCTCAACGCCACCAGCGAGATGATCCCGATCACCTGGCCGGAATTCGCCAATCTGCACCCGTTCGTGCCGCGCGAGCAGGCCGAAGGCTACCGCCTGATGATCGAGGAGCTGGAACGCTGGCTCTGCGCGATCACCGGCTTCGACGCCATCTGCATGCAGCCCAACTCCGGCGCCCAGGGCGAGTACGCGGGCCTGCTGGCGATCCGCAAGTACCACGAGAGCCGTGGCGATGCGCATCGCAACATCTGCCTGATCCCGGCCTCGGCCCACGGCACCAACCCGGCCTCGGCGATCATGGCGAGCATGCGCGTGGTCATCGTCGAGTGCGACAAGGCCGGCAACGTCGATCTGGAGGACTTGAAGCGCAAGGCCGAGGAAGCCGGCCCGCAGCTGTCCTGCCTGATGATCACCTACCCGTCGACCCACGGCGTGTACGAGGAAGGCATCCGCGAGATCTGCGAGGTGATCCACGCCCACGGCGGCCAGGTGTACATGGACGGCGCCAACCTCAATGCCCAGGTCGGCCTCGCGCGCCCGGCGGACATCGGCGCCGACGTGTCGCACATGAACCTGCACAAGACCTTCTGCATCCCCCACGGCGGCGGCGGCCCGGGCATGGGCCCGATCGGCGTGAAGAAACACCTCGCGCCCTTCGTCGCCAACCATCCGGTGATCCGCATCGAAGGCCCGAACCCGCTGAACGGCGCGGTCAGCGCCGCGCCCTGGGGCAGCGCCAGCATCCTGCCGATCAGCTGGATGTACATCGCCATGATGGGCCCGCAGCTGGCCGACGCCACGGAAGTGGCGATCCTCAATGCCAACTACGTGGCCAGCAAGCTCGATGGCGCCTTCCCGGTGCTCTATCGCGGGCGCAACGAGCGCGTCGCCCATGAATGCATCCTCGACCTGCGTCCGCTCAAGGCGCAGACCGGGATCAGCGAGGAAGACGTGGCCAAGCGCCTGATGGACTACGGCTTCCACGCGCCGACCATGTCCTTCCCGGTGCCCGGCACGCTGATGGTGGAGCCGACCGAGAGCGAGTCCAAGCACGAGCTGGATCGCTTCATCGAGGCGATGTTGTCGATTCGCGGGGAGATCGCCAAGGTCGAGACCGGCGAGTGGCCGGCCGAGGACAACCCGCTCAAGCGCGCGCCGCACACCCTGGCGGATGTTACCGAGCTGTGGGAGCGTCCGTACCTGATCGCCGAGGCGGTGACCCCGACCGAGCACACCCGCGCCTTCAAGTACTGGCCGGCGGTGAACCGCGTGGACAACGTCTACGGCGACCGCAACCTGTTCTGCGCCTGCGTGCCGGTGGATGACTACCGCGAGTGAGCGGTGCGCTGAACTGAAAAAGCCGCCTTCGGGCGGCTTTTTCGTGGTGGCGATTTCGCCGTTATGGACGGGCTCTTCGTAGGAGCGAGCTTGCTCGCGAACCTCGCCAGCGACGGAGTTGCCTGGAACCACTTTTCGTACAAGCGGACTTTGTCTGCGAAATCCCGCGCGGAGGACACCGTTTCTATCGGGAAACGCCAGAGCTTTGCGCCTCTTTTGGCGCACCTGGCTGATGTGCCGGTGTATCGCGGGCATGGCCCGCTGTGTCTACAGGGATGCGATCAGCGCGAAGCCGTGACGCTGGGCGGGCGGAGCGACCCGATCCTCGCGCCGACCCCGCCAGCCGGGAACGGCCCGTGGCGAGCGCCACGGGCCGCGCCGGTGGGGTTCATTGGGCAGGTGCATCGTTGCGGCGAGTCAGGATGGCGTTGGCCAGTTCCATGTCGCTGCGTTGGCGCAGGCCGGGATCGTCGCTGCGCAGGCGGTTCAGGGCGGCTTCCAGGTACGGGCCACGGATCGCGCCATCGCTGGCGACATAGGTGCCGGCATCGTCCTGGGCGGCGGCGATCAGTTTGTGGTCGTGCCTGAAGGTCAGGTAGGTCGACGCGGTGGTGGCGCCGGACGAGATGATGTCGCGCCAGAAGGTGTCGGCTACGGCCGACGCGAGGGGAAGGGCGAGCAGGACGAAAGCGGTAGCCAGTTTGGCGGTGCGCATCAGAATCACCTCCGGAGGGTCCGTGTACAGGTGAGATGCGCGAGACTTGCGGGGAGTTCCTCGATTGCGCCGGGCGGCGCGCGCCGTATGGAGGCCGCGCGCCGTCGCGATCAGCGTTCGCTGGCGAGGAGGGCGCTGGCCAGTTCCGCGTCGCTGGCGTTGGCCAGTGCCGGGTTGGCGCTGCGCATCTGCAGCAGCGCGGATTCCAGGTAGGGGCCGCGAATGGCGCCGTCGGTGGCGATGAAGCTGGCGGCATCGTCCTGGGCCGGGCCGACCAGCTTGTGGTCGTCGCGGCTGGTCAGGTAGCTCGAGGCGGTGGTGGCGCCGGAGGTCAGGACCGAGCGCCAGAAGTCGTTGTCTTCGGCCATAGCCGAGGCCAGCGGGAGCAGGGTGAGGGCAAGGACGGCGGGGATGAAGCGGCGACGCATGGTAACTCCTTGGTTGAGTGCGTCTTTCAGAGCGTTCGCCGCTTCCCGAGTTCCCGCCTGTTTGTCGGAAGTTTCACTCGCTCTTGAGCGAGGGATCGTCCGGGTTCTGCTGTTCCAGTTCCGCCAGCAGCATCTGCACCTTCTGCATCTGCCCGGTTTCGCGCAGGTAGGCGATCAGCGCCAGGCGTGCCCCGCGGTTGGCTGGGTGGCGTTGCAGCAGTGTTTCCAGCTCGCGGCAGGCGGCATCGACTTCGCCGCTGTCGTGCAGGGCGATAGCCAGCACGTAGCGGAGCTGGTCGTCGTCCGGGGCCAGCCGCACGGCTTCGCGCAGCTCCTTGAGCGCCTCCGCGCGCTGTCCCTGGCGCACCAGGGCGAGGCCGTTGACGTGGTGCAGCAGGCCGGCCTTGGGATGCTGGCGCAGGGCGTCGTCGAGCAACTGGCGAGCCTCGGCCTGACGGCCGCTGGCTTCCAGCCACTGGACCAGGGTGACGGTGGCCGGCAGGAAGTCCGGGTTGTGTGCCATTGCTGCGCGCAGTGCGGGCTCCACCTGGTCCGGCCGGCCGGTGCGCTGGTAGAGCATGGCAAGGTTGAGATTGGCCTCGGCGCGTTCGGCCAGGCTCTTCTGCACCTCTTCGTACTCGCGCAGTCCATTGTTCAGCGCTTCATCGAGGCCGGGGCGTGCCTGCGGTGGCAGTTGCGCCAGTTGCCAGGCGGCGGCGATGCGCACGGCGCGGATCGGGTCGGAGAGTCGCGGGGCCAGCATGGGCGCCAGCACCAGTGCCTGCTGCGGGCCATTGGCGAGGGAGGCGAGAACGTTGATGGCGGCGGTGCGCACCAGCGGATCGGCATCCTTCAGGCCTTGCGCCGCCAGCTCCAGCGAGCGCGGGCTGGGGTAGCTGGGCAGTTCGGCGATCAGCGTGGCGCGGCGGATCGCCGGCAGGTCGGGCGAGGCCAGCAGCAGGTGCAGCGCGCGGGATGCCCCCGGTTTGCCGCCACGGGCTTTCCACAGGGTGTCGTCGTAGCGCGGCGGTGGATTGTCCGGGGCGTTCGACTTGGCCGGCAGCTCACTGGCGAACCACTGGCGGAACTGCTCGCCGATCTTCTTCGCCGGGATGTCCTTGTGGCAGGCCAGGCAGGCGTCCGGCGCGCCGATGCGCCGCGCGTGCAGGGGGTTGGGCAGGCTGAAGCCGTGGTCGTGGCGGTAGTCGTTGACCATGTAGTAGCGGCCGGGCATGTGGCAGGAGGTGCACTGCGCGCCGGGGCTACCGGGCTTGTGGTGATGGTGTTCGGGCGAGTCGTAGTTCTTCGCCTGCAGCCCCTTGCCGTCGATCTGCGGGCGCGTCGGCTTGCCGGCGGTGTTGTGGCATTGCAGGCAGACGCCATTGCCCGGTGCCTTCAGTTCGCCGCTGTGAGGGTTGTGGCAGTCGGTGCACTGCACGCCCTTGGCGAACATCTTGCTCTGGGTGAAGGAGCCCCACTCGAAGACTTCGTCCTTGATCTTGCCGTCGATCTCGTAGAGCTCGCGGGTCAGGGTGCTGGGCAGGTAGTCGTCCATGAAGCGGTGCTTGTTCTGGTAGCCGTCGTCCAGCGGGGCGCGACGGGCATGGCAGCGTGCGCAGGTTTCCACCACGGTGCTCTGGCTGGCGTTCTTGAGCGGTACCTCGAAGCCTTTGTCTGCGCTGCGATCCGCTTTCTTCGCCCATTCCAGGTGCTTCGAGGCTGGCCCGTGGCAGGCCTGGCAGCCGACGCCAAGGCTGTTCCAGTGGCTGGCGAAGCTGTCGGTCTTGGCGTCGTAGTTACGCTTGAAGCCGGTGGTGTGGCACTCGACGCACATGAAGTTGGCGTTCTGCGCGGGACGGGTCCAGTGCAGTTCGTCCTTGTAGTCGATGCGCTGTCCGGGCATCAGCTGGAACCAGTGGTTCTTGCGGCTATCCCAGGCGACGCCGAGAGCTTGCAGGCGGCCGCCCGGATACTCCAGCAGGTATTGCTGCAAGGGCTCGAAGCCGAAGGTGTAGGCCACCTTGAAGTCCGCCGGCTTGCCGTCGTTGCCGGGGGTGTTGACCCAGTACTCGTCGCCCTTGCGGAAGAAGCGGGTGGTTTCCACTTCGCCCTTGAAGGTGACGCCTTCGAAGTCGCCGAGCACGTTGCCTTCGCTGGCCGGCTTCATCGCCTGCTGGTGATGGGAGCCCTGCCAGTCCTTGGTCTGCGCCTGGTGACAGCCCTGGCATTGTTGCTCGGCGACGAAACTGGCCGTCGTCTCGACCTTCGCTGGCGCGGCGGGCCTGGTCTGGGTTTGTGGGCGTGGTGCCAGTTGTGGCTGCGGTGCGCTGTTCTGCACGTACCACCAGGCACCGGCGGCGGCGATCAGCAGAATGCAGGCCAAGGCAAAGGCAATGCGGCGGACGAGAGGGTTCGTGGCGTCGTTGTTCTTAGGCTTTGGCATGCGGTTCTGCGGCGAATATCACGGAGTGGAGGAGCTTCGGTGACTGCCGGAGGGATGTCAAACCGCGCGGAGAGTGGGGCGGGGGATTTTTGCGGGGCTCCCTCTCCCCGTGGGGGGAGAGGGACGCGTCAGCCTGGTCCTGCTGCGTCATCTTCTCGGCGATTTTCGCGTCTACCGCCTTGCGCAACCGGTCGATGCCGGCTGGTTTGGCGGCCATTCGACGAAGCTCGTCGAGGACTCGATGCCTGGGTGCTGTCGATGCCCGCCAGCCCGTCGTTGTACTGCGCTGTCGGCGGTCTCGAACGGCTCTGCAAGGCCGGGCCCCGGTGTCCTGATTCACCATGCGTATTGCATGCGGAATGTCCAGGTGTTGGCTTCCGGCGCCGAATCCGGCCGGGAAACCGTGTCCATGTACGAGATCATGCCGCCAACGCTGCGCGAGAGCATGAAGCCCAGGGAGGCGCCGGCCATGCTGGTGTCCTGGGCGTTGTCCTGCTCCTCGCCGGCGATCGTGCTTTCGCCGCCCCATTTATAGCTGGCGTCCAGCGAGGCCCAGAGGGCGGGATTGAAGCTGTAGCTGTAATGCAGTTCGGTGGCGTACAGCGGGTCCTGCTTGAGCGTGTGGTGGCCGAGGAACTCGTCGTTGTCCTGGAAGAAACTGGCGTAGGCGTTGGCTTCCAGCCAGGTCTTGCCGATCGGCGTGCCGAACGCCAGCTCGGGCTTGACGATCCAGCGGTTGGTACCGATGTTCAACAGCTTCTTGTTGTCGTAATCGCCGGTCGGAGCGGTGACGAAGATAGCGCCGGAAAGGAAGGTTTCCGGCTGCCAACTGGCGAACTCCTGCTGGGTCAGCGCGGGGGCGCCGAACAGGTTGTGAGCGAGCACGATGGTGGTGTCGCCCATGCCGTCGTTGTCTTTCTTGCCGGGAATGCCGTCGAAGCTCGCTTCCCCGGTGACATAGGGCTGGAGGATCTGGATGCCGGTGGAGCGGCCGTCGACGCCGAAGCTGTAGGCATAGCGGGCGAGCCAGACGTCGGCATTGACCGAGACGCCATTGATGGCGATGGCCTGGTCCACCGAGGTGTTGGAGTCGAGTACGGTGAGGTACAGGAAGGCGACGCTGGTATCGACCGGCAGGTTCTGCCAGTCGCGGGCGTTGTCGGCCTGGACGCTGGCGACGCTCAGCATGCCGATGCCGAGCGTGGTGGCGAGGGCGATCGGATGGCGGCGTGCCGGAGTGGATCTGTGGTGCTGCGCTTGACTGCTCATTGCGTATTTCCAGCCTTTGGATGCTTTTGGCTGGCTGTCGGGACCTCGGCTTCAGCCGAAGCTAGCGAGGCGGCAGCAAGTTGGAAATCGCCCATTTGGGTGATTCGGGGTTGGTAGCTGTTCCGGTGTGGGGGCGGGTGCGTCGAAGTACCTCGAAACGGGGTGCCGCGAAGCCGTGTGGGTGAGACCCGGCCAGGCGTCCAGGGGCGGGAGTGGCTGGTGCTCAAGGCTGCCGAATCGCGGCCACCCTTGCGCTGTCCACCTTCACCTCGGGATTGCCGAACTGCCGGGTGAGGTAGTTTACCAGCGTGGCGATCTGCTCGTCGTTGAGGGTGCCGGCGAAACCCGGCATGAACAGCTCCTCGTCGCCGACCTTGCGGTGCACGCCGCCGAGCACCACCTGCACCAGGTTGTCCGGCTGCAGGGCGCCCACCGCGCTGTTCTTCAGCAGCATCGGGTAGTAGCCGTCCTTCACCCCTTCGCCGCTCCAGGAATGGCAGCTGGCGCAGTTGCCCAGGTACAGGCGGGCGCCGTCGTCGTGCCTCTGGGCGGCGAAGCCCTGGCCGCGCAGGGTGACCACGTCCTCGGCCGGCTTGCCCCACTGGAAGCGCGCCTTGCGCTCGCCGTCGCTGACCGCCGGGACGCTGCGCAGGTAGCTGGCGATGGCTTGCAGGTCGGCTTCGGAGAGGTACTGGAAGCTGTGCTCGACCGCCTCGCCCATCGGCCCCGCGGCCTGGGCCTTGCCCGGTGCGCGGCCGGTCTTGAGGTACTGAACGATTTCCGCGTCGCTCCAGCCGCCGATGCCGCTGTGGGTGTCGGGGGTGATGTTGAAGGCGTACCAGCCGCCCAATGCGGCGCCGGCGAGGAAGCCGGTGCCCTGTTCGTTCATGGCCTGTTCCTGGAAGGCCATGCCGCGCGGGGTGTGGCAGGTGCCGCAGTGGGCCAGGCCCTGGACCAGGTAGGCGCCGCGGTTCCAGGCGGCGCTCTGCTTGGGATTGGGCTGGTAGACCGCATCGTCGTGGAACAGCAGGTTCCAGATCGCCAGTGGCCAGCGCATGTCCAGCGGCCAGGCGATGTCCGAGTCCTGGTTGGGCTGCGCCACGGCCTGCACGCCGCCTTCGAGGAACCAGGCGTAGAGCGCCTTCATGTCGTCGTCGTTGATCTTCGCGTAGGCGGTGTAGGGCATCGCCGGGTAGAGACGGGTGCCGCCCTTGGCCACGCCATCGCGCAGGGCGCGGGCGAAGTCGTCGTAGCTGTAGCTGCCGATGCCGGTCTTCGGATCGGGGGTGATGTTGGTGGAGTACACCGCGCCCAGCGGCGTGGCCAGCGGTAGGCCGCCGGCGAAGGGCTTGCCGCCCGGCGCGGTGTGGCAGGCGGCGCAATCGCCGGCGCGGGCCAGGTATTCGCCGCGTTGCAGCAGCTCCTGCGGCGCCGGGTCCAGCGCGTTGGCGGCGTGGCCCAGCAGCGGGGCGGCGAGCAGGGCGAGAAGTGCCAGGGGTTTCATCGTCAGGCCTCCCGCTTCAGGTGCTCGGCCAGGCGCAGGGCAAGGGCTGCGATGGTCAGGGTGCAGTTCACCGAGCCGACGGTGGGCATCACGCCGCTGCTGGCGATGAACAGGTTGGGGTGGTCGTGGCTGCGACATTGAGCGTCCACCACCGAGTCCTTCGGGTCGGCGCCCATCAGGGTGGTGCCGGTGATGTGGTTGTTGTTGGCGAAGTTGTCCTCGAACACCACCTCGCTGCCGCCCAGCAGTTTCGCCGCGTGGGTATACACCTCGCGGGTGTGCACCGCGCTCCTGCGTACGTAGTCGTCCATCGCGTAGGTGAACTCCGGTTTGGCGATGCCCACGGCGTCGCGCTCGCTGGTGCTGGGGACGATGCGGTTCTCCGGATGCGGGAGGATTTCGTGGAAGCTGTCGAAACGCACGAAGCGCGCGGCACGGTCGCGGATCTGCGCCTCCAGTTCGCGGCCCAGCAGCAGCGGCCCCTTGCGGATCAGCTCGGCGGCCACCTGGTCGGTACGCGAGAGGTTCGACAGGTGGATCTTCTTCGAGGCGTATTCGCTGCGGAATGCGCCATCGCGGAAGCCCACCATCGAGGTCATTTCCTGCGGCCCGCGGCCCGGCCAGAGTTTCTCGTCGGCATAGAACTGCACGGCGGTGCCGGGGTGGTCCATGAGGTTGCGGCCGACCATGTCCGAGCTGTTACCGACTTCGGACATCAGCATCAGCTTGGGCGTCTCGATGCCGTTGGCGGCGAGGATGAAGGTCCCGCCTTCCACCCGATGCTCGTTGCCTTGCGGGTCCTTGTACAGCGCGGCGCCGATCTTGCCGCCGTCGCCCTTCTCCAGCTTGAACACCACGGCGTTGTCCACCAGCCGCGCGCCGGCGCTTTCGGCCTTCTCGACGTGGACGATGCCGTTGTACATGGCACCGATGGGGCAGATCGGCATGCAGTTGTTGTTGCCGCAGCAGGTTGGCCGCGCGTCGTAGGGGCGGCTGTTGCGTGCCACCGGTTCGGTGACCACGCGGTAGCCGTTGGCGTTGAGCAGGGTCTTGATACGCTGTTCGTTCCACGACAGCGGCAGGGGCGGCATGGGGTAGGGCTGGTTGCGTGGGGAGTCCAGCTCCTCGTCGCCGGGGCCCCAGACGCCCAGTTCTTCCTCGGCGCGCTGGTACCAGGGTTCGAGCTCGGCGTACTCGATGGGCCAGTCGCGACCCACGCCATAGAGGCTCGCCAGCTTGAGGTCGTTGGGCAGGAAGCGCCACGCCGAGGCCGCCCAGTGCCAGGTGGTGCCGCCGACGACGCGCAGGTACTGCACGTCGTAGGGATGGGTGCCCTTCTGGATCAGGTAGTGGTTGTCCGGGTGGAACTGCGGGTGCGGGGCCTGGCGGCTTGCGGGGTAGGGCGCCTGGTTGTCGGACTTGTCCGCCTGGTTGCGGAAGCGCTCGACGATCTCCCAGCGCGCCATGCGCGGGCCGGCTTCGAGGATCAGCACGTCCTTGCCGGCCTGCGCCAACTGATGGGCCACCAGCGCCCCGGCGACGCCGGAGCCGACCACGACGAAATCCGCGCGTTGTGTCTCGGCCATGCTCACACCTCCCGTTCGGCCGGCTGCGCCGCCCAGAAGCCCGGCTTGTTCGGGCAGTAGCTGCGGATCACCAGCACGTCGTCCACCGCCTTGAACATCAGCGCCTGCTCGTAGGTGACCACGGTGGCGTTGCTGGCCTCGCCGATCTGCCCCAGGTACCAGCCGCCAAGGATCTGCCGGGCCAGCCACTGCTGGCGCTCGTTCCAACTGGCCGGCGGGTCGGCCAGGTGTGCCAGCAGCTCGGCGAGGCTCTGCTTGAGCGCGGTGTCGCGTTGGGTCAGGGCCTCGAACAGGCGCTGGCCGATGCGCGGATCGAGGTTGCTGCGTCCGGTCAGGCGTCGGGACAGGGTCATGAAGCTGGCCAGCTCCGCCTCGGCCTGGGGCGTCAGCGCGGCCCAGGTGCGGGTGGCGGGACTGAGCAGCATGCCACCGACCGCCGCGCTGGCGCAGGCCACCGCCAGCAGGCGGCGGCGGGACAGGGGAAAGTCGGAGCGTTGAACATCGGACATGGAGACCTCTCTGGCACCAGGCAACGGTGGCGGCGGGCGGTCTGGCGCCGCCTTCGCCGTATCGTTCGGAACTTGCGGCGGCCACCGAGCCGGTCGGGGTGGCGAGAGCGGGCCGCGCCCCTTAGTATTGCCGCTTGTTCAGATTCTGCATGGGCGGATCGACCCGCCGGCGGCCACCGCAAGCCGCGCCGCAGAGCCTCACCGGATAAAACAGCAGCGATGAAACAGTACCTCGACCTCATGCGTCACGTGCGCGAACACGGCACCTTCAAGAGCGACCGCACCGGCACCGGCACCTACAGCGTGTTCGGCCACCAGATGCGCTTCGACCTCGCCGAAGGCTTCCCACTGGTGACCACCAAGAAGTGCCACCTCAAATCGATCGTTCATGAGCTGCTGTGGTTCCTCAAAGGTTCGACCAACATCGCCTACCTGAAGGAAAACGGCGTCTCGATCTGGGACGAATGGGCCGACGAGAATGGCGACCTGGGCCCGGTCTACGGCTACCAGTGGCGCTCCTGGCCGGCGCCGGACGGCCGCCACATCGACCAGATCGCCAACCTGATTCAGATGCTGAAGAACAACCCGGACTCGCGCCGCCTGATCGTCTCCGCGTGGAACCCCGCGCTGATCGACGAGATGGCCCTGCCGCCGTGCCACGCGCTGTTCCAGTTCTACGTCGCCGACGGCAAGCTCAGCTGCCAGCTGTACCAGCGCTCGGCCGACATCTTCCTCGGCGTGCCCTTCAACATCGCCAGCTACGCGCTGCTGACCCTGATGGTCGCGCAGGTCGCCGGGCTGCAGCCTGGTGAGTTCATCTGGACCGGCGGCGACTGCCACCTGTACGCCAACCACCTGGAACAGACCGACCTGCAACTGACCCGCCAGCCGCTGCCGCTGCCGACCATGAAGATCAACCCCGAGGTGAAGGACCTGTTCGGCTTCCGCTTCGAGGACTTCGAACTGGTCGGCTACGAGGCCCACCCGCACATCAAGGCGCCTGTCGCTGTCTGAAAAATCGCCCGCAGGCCATCGGCTTCCTGGCCTGCGGGGCGCATCTGGATCTGGGGCGCGTGGCTAGATCGTTCGTAGCCAGAAGGCCGCCCCATGTTTCTCGACACCCGTCATTCGCTCGTCAGACCAAAGTGTCTCCAGCCGCTGCATGCTGTCAGTGCAGTAGTAGAGGTAGACCAGTGGCAACTCGATCTGCAGATTCTTCATTCCGCCGAGCAAGTAGCAGCAAAGCAGATACTGCTCGTTGTAGAAACGATCACTCCATTCGTTCGGGTAGTCGAACGGCAAGTAGATGTCGTGAATTCCTACGGTTACCCCTGGTTTCAGCCTGGGAAGAATCTCAGTGAAGAATACGGTGACATCCGAGTTCTGGAATGAGCGGTGACTGTTGTCGATGAAGAACAGGTCTCCTGCTTCCAGGCGTGAAAAGTAATCAGGGTTGAGTTCTTCCAGAGGCAATCGGATGACCTTGCTGCAAATGGTGTCGATTTCCGCACGGGGACTCGGATCGATGGAAATTATTTCGGTCGAAAGCTGGTGGTCATCAATGGCTTTGCGTACGAATTTCGTCGAATTTCCCGAGCCGATCTCGATGTAATGCTTCGGCTTGTTCATGACGGTGTAGCCGTAGAGGGTCAGTGCGTCTGCACCCGGAAGCCAGCCGTTCAGCCAGTTTGGAGCGGTTGGGATCGCGCTATCGGCATGGAGGGGAATCCGTGTAAGCCATTCCTTCAGTCCAAGAAATCCATCCAGCGTTTCCTCCAGCCTTTCCCTGCTCTCCGCATAATGACGGTCAAGTAAGTTTCTGATTGCAGAAGTTGCAAGACTGTCGCGTCGCTTGGGTGTGTATTTCGAATAATCACTTATGATGATTTTGTTCATGGGATTCCTTTCTTAAGTCAAGTGGCGCTGGTTGGCTATGGGGAAACCGATAATGGCGAATTATCGAGTCTGCTTTTGAATGCGCTGAATGTTCAGCAGCCTAATTGTCATTTGTTTTTTGATTTTATGATTCCGCCCTATAGGAAGTTTCTCTTTTCTTCCTGCGATAATTTTTGAAGTTCTTTCTTTCCGTCCGACGCATTCATGCGCACGGCTTCCGGAAAGCACGGGCTTCCCTCGATTCCGTGAGGCGCTGTCTTCGCTATTCATCTAATGAATAAGAGTTTCGCTTGGCGGTACGGTATTTCGTATTGCTACGGCGCATTGCTATGCTCCCCCGGCTGGCCGCCAACCTGTGGCCTACGGATTTTCCGCAGTACAACGACAAGACCGGGGACCGTCATGCAGCCTTTCAGCTTCGCCACCACCGCGCAGATCCTCTGCGAGAGTGGTTCCGCCGCCCGCCTGGGGGCGCTCTGCCGCGAACGCGGCGCCCAGCGCGTGCTCATCGTCACCGACCCCGGGATTACCCGCCTGGGCATGCTCGACGGCGTGCTGCCCGGTTTCGCTGCGGCCGGCGTGGCGGTGGAAGTCTTCGACCAGGTATTGGCCGACCCGCCGGAAGCGGTGGTGCTGGCCGCCGTCGAGCAGGCGCGTCGGATGGCCGCGCAATTGGTGATCGGCTTCGGTGGCGGCAGTTCGATGGACGTCGCCAAGCTGGTGGCGCTGCTGGCGCACCCGCTGGCTTGCCAGAGACTGAAGGACGTCTTCGGCGTCGGCAATGCCCGTGGCCCGCGCCTGCCGCTGCTGCAGGTGCCGACCACCGCCGGCACGGGCTCGGAAGTGACGCCGATCGCCATAGTCACCACCGGCGAGACCACCAAGATGGGCGTGGTCAGCCCGCACCTGCTGCCGGACCTGGCGGTGCTCGACGCCGACCTCACTCTCGGCCTGCCGCCGGCGGTGACCGCCGCCACCGGTATCGACGCGATGGTCCACGCCATCGAGGCCTACACCAGCAAGCTGAAGAAGAATCCGCTGTCCGATCTGCTGGCCCGCGAGGCCCTGCGCCTGCTGGCGCTGAACCTGGACGAGGCGGTGCACAACGGTCGCAATCGCGAGGCGCGCCAGGCCATGCTGCTGGGTGCCTGTCTGGCCGGCCAGGCCTTTGCCAACGCTCCGGTGGCCGCCGTGCACGCGCTGGCTTATCCGCTGGGCGGGCACTTCCATATTCCCCACGGACTGAGCAATGCACTGGTGTTGCCCGAGGTGATCCGCTTCAATGCGCCCAACGCCGGCGCGCTCTATGCCGAACTGGCGCCGCTGCTGCTGGGCGAGCGCCTGCGCAGCGACGCCGACCGCACCGAGCAGTTCATCGCCGAACTGGCCGATCTCAGCCCGCGCAGCGGCCTGCCCTCGCGCCTGCGCGACGCCGGCGTGCCGGAGGACAGCCTGCCGCGCCTGGCCGCCGATGCCATGCTGCAGCAGCGCCTGTTGGTGAATAATCCCCGTGAGGTCAGCGAGCGCGACGCTCTGGCCATCTACCGAGCCGCCTACTGAGAGAGCGATGAGCGAACAGCACCCCAGCCGCGCCGATTACGCGCACTTCCAGCCGATCACCACCCGCTGGCACGACAACGACATCTACGGCCACGTGAACAACGTGACCTACTACGGCTTCTTCGATACGGCGGTGAACACCTACCTGATCGAGCGCGGCGGCCTGGATATCCACGACGGCGAGGTGGTGGGCTTCGTGGTCAGCTCCAGCTGCGACTACTTCGCCCCGGTGGCCTTCCCCGAGCGCATCGAGGTCGGCCTGCGGGTCGGCAAGCTGGGCAACAGCTCGGTGCAGTACGAGCTGGCGATCTTCCGCGCGGGCGAGGACCTGGCCTGCGCCGCCGGGAAGTTCGTGCATGTCTTCGTCGACCGCGCGAGCAACAGCCCGGTGTCGATCCCGGCGCCGCTGCGCGAGGCGATGGAAGTGCTGGTCCGAGGCTGACTCTTCGCAGGAGCGAGCCTGCTCGCGAACCGCCCAGCTCCGAAGTCGACGGGAGCTCGTTCGCGAGCAAGCTCCTACGCAAAGGCGCTCCTCACCACCCCATCGGATAGTGCTGAATCCGGCAGGGCTTGGGATTGCCGTCGTTCTTGCACTCCCCGTCCAGGTACTGGTAGCGCATCCACACGCGCTGGCCCGGCTTGGGCCAGTGCTGGCGCGGAATCATGCTCTGGTAGTCGACGCTCTCCGGCGCGAAGGCGATCACTTCGCCGCGAATCGGGCATTCGGTCGATTCCGCCTGCGTCTTCACCGACTCGACCCGACCCTTGAGCCCCGGATAGGGCTGGGCCACTGTCTCGGTGATCTCCACCTCCATCCGGCAGATCTGCCAATTCGCCGCGTGGACGCAGGGCGCCACGAAAAGGGGCAGGAACAGTCCGGCAGCAACTCTCACGACAAGCACTCCTTGTAGCCAGTGATCCCTGGCCTGCAAGCCTATACCACCCACGCCAAATGGCACGCCCGCGGGCCTGCTCTCGGTTTCTGGCCGGCGGCGCGAGGCGGGATACTCCGAGGCGAGCGGGCTGGCTTGCGAACATCGCCGCAGCGGCGCTGTACGGCGCCGTGTACCCGGCCCGAAACGAAAGAGCCCGCCGGAAGGCGGGCTCTTTGTTCAGCACGGCATCAATCGTCGTGATGCTTGTGTTTGTGCTTATGGTGGCCTTTGCCCTTGTGATAACCACTGTCGTGGTGATCATTGTCGTCGTCGTTGTTCTTGTCGGCCATGTGGTTGCCCAGCGCGCCGCCCGCGGCACCGCCCAGGCCCGCGCCGATAGTGCCGCCGGTGGAACCGCCGACCTTGTTGCCGATTACCGAGCCGCCAGCGGCACCCAGACCGCCGCCGATGGCCGCCTCGGTCTTGTTGCCGTTCTTCGCGCCCATCGCGCCGCCGGCCGCGCCGCCGACGCCCGCGCCAATGGCGGCGCCGGTGGAGCCGCCCAGCGCACCGCCGACCACGTTGCCCAGCGCGCCGCCGACGCCGCTGCCGATGGCAGCCTTGGTGTCATCGGCCACGGCATGGGAGGCCAGGAGGCTCAGGGCCAGTACAGTGAGAGTCTTACGCATCATGCGAACCTGAAAGTAGGGAAGGATTGGGGAAATTGTCCCGCACAGCAAACAGCCGGGCAACGCGTGCCCGGCTGTCGGCCATCATTTCCGTGCACTGATCGCGGTTTATCTTCCGCGGATCAATCCCAGCCGCGACGGTGGTGCTTGTGCTTGTACCAGCCGCGATGACGGCCATTGTCGTGCCAGCCGCGATCGTAGTCACGATCATGGTAACGGGCACGACGGTAGCCGTGACGGTAGTCGTCATCGTCGTCGTCGCGGTTGTTGTCGGCGTAGTGGTTGCCCAGCGCGCCGCCCGCGCCGCCACCCAGGGCCGCGCCGATCAGGCCGCCAGTGGTACCGCCCACCTTGTTGCCGATCACCTGGCCGCCAGCTGCGCCCAGGCCACCGCCGATGGCGGCTTCTGTCTTGTTGCCGTGGCGGGCACCGACCGCACCACCGGCCGCACCGCCGATACCACTACCAATGGCGGCGCCGGTGCTGCCGCCGACCGCTTGGCCGACGACCGAACCCAATACCCCGCCCAGGGCGCCACCGACGCCGGCACGGGTGTCGCCGTCCGCGACGGCGGTGCCACCAACCAGCGCAAGAGACAACAGGAGCATCGAGGAGTACTTCATAGAGAGGATCTCTCTGTGGGGATGTTGGATGCGATCCTGTGTTCGTGCGAAGGCTCTGACAAGGCACTTCCGACGAATAGCACGACTTTCATCAAATAATGCAAGTATTTGATTTAAGGTCAGAACTTTTTCGATTTAGCGCGGTCTGAGTGTTATTCCGGGGTTTTGTTTTGTGTGTGTTTTTAGCGCAAACTGCCATTGCAATGATGGCTTTTCACGATTCGCCGCCGGATTCCCCAAGTGTACCTTCCAGTCCTTTCCCGAGTGATGTGTTTTCGGCGGATTCTTCGCAGGACGTAATCTCGTGCGCGTGTGGAAAAGCCCGGATACGCGGACTGCAACTTGGATGCACGTCGCCGAAGGCTTCCGAACGAATCGATGCGCTGATCGGCAGTCGAGACGCTGCAGGTTCATGTCGGCGCTTTTCGTAGGCGCGCGAGCTTGCTCGCGAACCACCCAGCCCCGATATGGCCGGGAAACGCTGTTCGCGAGCAAGCTCGCTCCTACAAGATCAGGAGCCGCTCAGGAGGCGCGGGAGGATCACAGGATCCGCGGGTTCGGCCTGGCCTTTTCGAAACGGATGGCGATGAATTTCGACGTCGGGGTATGGCTACCCACGCCGTGGCTTTCCAGCGGCACCAGCGGGTTGGTTTCCGGGTAGTAGGCCGCCGCCTGGCCGGCGGGGATGTCGTAGGCCAGCAGGGTGAAGCCGCTGACCCGGCGTTCCACGCCGTCCGCCCAGAGCGACACCATGTCCACCTGCTCGCCCGGCTCGAAGCCCAGGCGGCGGATGTCCGCCTCGTTGGCGAACACCACCTCGCGCTGGCCGCGTACGCCCCGGTAGCGGTCGTCCAGGCCGTAGATGGTGGTGTTGTACTGGTCGTGGGAGCGCAGCGTCTGCAGGATCAGGTGCGGTTCGTGGCCGGTCTTGCGGACCTTCTCATGCACCAGATCCGCCGGCAGCGGGTGGCGCTGGAAGTTGGCCTTGCCGCTGGCGGTGCTCCAGCGCCGGGCGCCGGCGCTGTTGCCCAGGTAGAAGCCGCCCGGGTGCGCCACGCGGCGGTTGAAGTCGGCGAAGCCGGGGATGGTGTCGGCGATCAGGTCGCGGATGCGCTCGTAGTTGGCGATCAGTGCGTCCCAGTCCACCGGGTGGTTGCCCAGGGTGGCCTTGGCGATGCCGGCGATGATGGCGGGTTCGGAGCGCATCTGTTTCGACGACGGCTCCAGTTGGCCGAAGGAGGCGTGGATCATGCTGAAGGAGTCTTCCACGGTCACCGCCTGCGGGCCGTCGGCCTGGTGGTCGATGTCGGTGCGACCCAGGCACGGCAGGATCAGTGCGTCGCCGCCCACGGTGAGGTGGCTGCGGTTGAGCTTGGTGCTGATCTGCACGGTCAGGGCGCAGTTTTCCAGGGCGCGGTGGGTGCGCGGGCTGTCCGGGGTGGCCTGGGCGAAGTTGCCGCCCAGGCCGATGAAGACTTTCGCCTCGCCCTTGAGCATGGCGTTGATCGCCTCGACCGTGTTGTGGCCGTGCTGGCGCGGCACCTTGAAGCCGAAGCGGTGTTCGATGGCATCCAGCAGCGCCGCCGGCGGGCGGTCGTTGATGCCCATCGTGCGGTCGCCCTGCACGTTGCTGTGGCCGCGTACCGGGCACAGGCCGGCGCCGGGGCGGCCGAGGTTGCCGCGCAGCAGTTGCAGGTTGGCGATTTCCTGGATGGTCGGCACCGAGTGGTGGTGCTGGGTGATGCCCATCGCCCAGCAGACGATCACGCGCTCGGCGCGACGGTACATCAGCGCCGCCTGCTCGATCTCGGCCAGGCTCAGGCCGGACTGCCGCTCGATGTGCTCCCAGCGGGTGGCGTCCAGTTCGGCAAGGTAGTCCTCGATGCCCTGGGTGTGCTCGGCGATGAAGGCATGATCGAACACCGCCGGTTCGCCCTTGGCCTGGGCTTCACGCTCCCACTGCAGGAGGAACTTGGCGATGCCGCGCACGGCGGCCATGTCGCCGCCCAGCGCCGGGCGGAAGAAGGCGGTGTTCAGCGGCTCGGAGCCGTTGGTGAGCATTTCCAGTGCGTGCTGCGGGTGCTGGAAACGCTCCAGGCCGCGCTCCTTCAGCGGGTTGAAGGCGACCACCTGGGCGCCGCGCTTCACCGCCTCGCGCAGCGGCTCGAGCATGCGCGGATGGTTGGTGCCGGGGTTCTGGCCGAAGATGAAGATCGCGTCGGCATGCTCGAAGTCGGCGAAGGTCACGGTGCCCTTGCCGACGCCGACGCTCTCCCCCAGGGCGACGCCGCTGGCTTCGTGGCACATGTTCGAGCAGTCGGGGAAGTTGTTGGTGCCAAAGGCGCGGACGAACAACTGATAGAGGAACGCGGCTTCGTTGCTGGCCCGGCCCGAGGTGTAGAACTCGGCCTGGTCGGGGCTTTCCAGGGTGCGCAGGTGCTGGGCGATCAGGGCGAAGGCGTCGTCCCAGTCGATCGGCAGGTAGCGGTCGGTGGCCGGGTCGTAGCGCATCGGCTCGGTCAGGCGGCCCTGGTACTCCAGCCAGTAGTCGCTTTGCTCACGCAGCGAACTGACGCTGTGCCGGGCGAAGAAGGGGGCGTCCACGCGGCGCTTGGTGGCTTCCCAGTTCACCGCCTTGGCGCCGTTCTCGCAGAACTTCACCCGGCCGTCCTCGGGAGAGTCGCCCCAGGCGCAGCCGGGGCAGTCGAAGCCGCCGTTCTGGTTGGTCTTGAGCAGCGCGCGCAGGTTCTTGAACGGCTGCTTGCTGTCCAGCCAGAAGCGCGTGACGCTCATCAGCGCACCCCAGCCGGCGGCCGGGCCCTTGTAGGGTTGGTAGCGAGGATTTTCCTGTTGCAGGCTCATGGGCGGCTCTCTCGGACGGCATGCGGCGCCGGGCTGTAGACCCGGGGCGCGCTGCGATGGGGCAGGTGGATCAGGTTCAGGTTGTGCTCGCGGGCCCACTGCACCGTGAGCGCGGTCGGGGCGGACAGGCTGACCAGGGTGGGCAGGCCGGCGCGCACGGCCTTGTGGATCAGCTCCAGGCTGCAGCGGCTGGTGACCACGGCGAAGCCGCCGCGCGCATCCAGGTGCTGGCGCTTGAGGGCGCCAACCAGTTTGTCGAGGGCGTTGTGCCGACCGATGTCCTCGCGGCACAGGCGAACGTCGCCGTGGCCGTCGACGAACAGGGCGGCGTGCACCGCGCCGCTGCGGCGGGCGATGTCCTGGGCCGCCGTCACGCGCTCGCGCAGGCCGGCGAGGTGGGCGGTGGGCGGCAGTGGCGTGGCCGGCAGCAGCGGCAGGGCCGGCAATGCCTGGTCCAGCGCCTCGACGCCGCACAGGCCGCAGCCCGTATTGCCGGCCAGTTGCCGGCGCTGCTGCTTGAGCGTCCAGAACGCGCGATTGCTGACCTGCACGTCGGCGGCGATAGCGTCGCCGTGTGGCGTCAGGTGGATGTCATAGATGTCGTCGATGGATTCGATGAGGCCGGCGCCGAGGCTGAAGCCGTGGATGAAGTCTTCCAGGTCGTTCGGCGAAACCATCATCACCGCCTGGTTGAGGCCGTTGTAGGCGATGGCCAGGGCGACCTCGTCGGCCAGCGGAGCGCGGCCGGTGTCGCTGTCCGGGGTGAGTTCGGCGTAGGCGTAGCCGTCGGCAGGCACGACGGCGACCCGGACCGCGGCGGGGGCCGGGCGGGCGATCAGGCAAGGCATGGGCGGAGCCCTGTGGTTCTAGTAATGGGGCCAGCTTAGGCCGATGCGGGGAGGGCGTCTAATGGGTAGTGTCGATATCATGATCGACGCTATCTATCATGCGCTTGCGGCGTTGCCCAGCAGCGCGGCCGCTTCGCGGAAGCAGGCATCGGCCAGGGCCGAGCGCGGTGCGCCACGGCGGATGATCAGGCCGAGCGGGGAGAGGGTGCGGGCGTCTTCTATCGGGGTGAGAACGAAGTGTTCGCCCTGGGCATCGAGCCCGCTGCCCAGCGGCATGATCGCGCAGCACAGGCCGCGCTCCACGGCTTGCACGAGCTGGTGCACGGCATCCGTTTCCAGGCGAGGCTGGGGCGTCAGGCCCCGGCTGCGGAAACCGTGGTCGATGGACTGGCGGAAGTGCATGCCGGCCGAGAGCAGGCCCAGGGGCAGGCCCACCAGGGCATCCCAGCTCAGGCTCGGGCTGTCGATCTGGAAGTGCCGGCGGTCGTGCAGCAGGCCCATCCGCGTGGCGGCCAGTTCCAGCCCTTGGAAGTGCTCGCGGTCGATGCGGTCGAGGTAGGAGAGGCCGAGGTCCAGCTGGTTGCGTCCCAGACCCTCGAGGATGTTCTCCGAGCTCAGGGCATAGAGCTGGAAGCGCAGTTCCGGGTGGCGCTGGGCGAAGAGTTCGATCAGCCGCATGGGGTCGAAGCCCGCCAACGGCACCAGCCCCAGGCGCAGGGTGCCGACCAGTTGCCCGCGGCAGGCGGCGGCCTCGGCGTACAGGCCGTCGTGGGCCGCCAGCAGGCTGCGCGCCCAGGCCAGGACGCGTTCGCCGGCCTCGGTGAAGCCTTCGAAACGCTGGCCACGCCGTACCAGTTCCAGGCCCAGCTCTTCCTCCAGGCTGCGCAGTCGCATCGACAGGGTCGGCTGGGTGACATGGCAGCGTGCCGCCGCCTGGCCGAAATGCCGCGTTTCGTCGAGGGCGCAGAGGAATTTGAGCTGTTTGATGTCCATCGGTGGATGGCTCCGGAAGCGGCTTTCTGTCGGTTGCTGGCAGGCTTGGGATTAATCCGGCGAGCGTTGCCGATCATGCCGACTAGACTCCTACCGCGCGCGGTCTGCCCAATGCCGGCCGCTGTCACTGTAACCGTAGGGAGGTTGGAAATGGGCATTTTTGCGTTTGTGAAGGAAGCCGGCGAGAAACTCTGGGAGAGTATCGTGGGCCAGGAGGCACAGGCCGCCGAGTCGCTCAAGGAGCATATCGCCAAGGTTGGTCTGGGCAACCCGAACATCCAGGTCAGCGTCGAGGGCGACAAGGTGATCGCCACCGGCGAGGTGGCCAGCCAGGAGGAGAAGGAGAAGATTCTGCTTGCCCTGGGTAACGTCGCGGGGGTGTCCGGTGTCGAGGACCATATCAGCGTGGCCACGCCGACACCGGAGGCGCGTTTCGTCACCGTGAAGAAGGGCGACACCCTGAGCGCCATCGCCAAGGCCGAGTACGGCAACGCCAACGCCTACATGAAGATTTTCGAGGCGAACAAGCCGATGCTCAGCCACCCGGACAAGATCTATCCCGGCCAGGTGCTGCGGATTCCGGAGTAACACCCACGAGCCCGGCCCAGCGCCGGGCTCTTCGTTTCACAGCCCTTCGATCAGCGTCCGGTAGCTGTCCTGGGCGGCGAATTCCTCGGTGTTCTTCGGGCCGTCGCGGCTGTCGGGCTGGCGCACCGCCAGCAGATGGCCGACGCCGAAGTGCCGTGCCGCGCGCAGGATCGGCAGGCTGTCATCGATGAACAGGCTGCGTGCCGGATCGAAGCCGATGTCGGCCTGCAGCGCCTGCCAGAACTGCGGGTCCTCCTTGGGGTAGCCGTAGTCGTGGGAGCTGATGAGGCGGTCGAACCAGGGCGCGAGCTCGACGCGCTCCAGTTTCAGCGACAGCGAATCACGGTGGGCATTGGTGATCAGCACTGCGCGCTTGTCGTTGAGGCGCAGCGCGGCGAGGAACAGGTCGGCGTCCGGGCGCAGGGCGATCAGGTGGGCGACTTCGCGCTTGAGCTCGCGGATCGACAGCCTGAGTTCGCGGCTCCAGAAATCCAGGCAGTACCAGTTGAGCTGTCCGGCGTGGTCGCGGAACAGCGGCAGCAGTTCGGCGTCGGCCTGGGCGCGGCTGATGCCGTGGTGCTCGGCGTAGCGCTGGGGCAGGTGTTCGAGCCAGAAATGGTTGTCGAAGTGCAGGTCGAGCAGGGTTCCGTCCATGTCGAGCAGGACGGTGTCGATGGCTGACCAGGGCAGGCTTGGCATGGCAGGCTCGGTAAAAGGGTGTCGCAATTGCGCGGCGGATCGGCGATCCCGGCGCAAGATCCGACACGGACAATCGGAGAAGGCGGGTTATCATAGCCGACCCGGCCACCCCCAGGAGTTGCCCCATGCGTCAGAAACCCACGGTGCTCGCCCGCGAGATCGTCGCCAAAAGCCGGCTGTTTGCCGTCGAAGAGCTGCAATTGCGCTTCTCCAACGGCGTCGAGCGCACCTATGAGCGTCTGGTCGGCAAGGGACAGGGCTACGGTGCGGTGATGGTGGTCGCGATGCTCGACGCCGAGCACGTGGTCCTGGTCGAGGAATACTGCGCCGGGGTCGACGAATATCAGCTGTCGCTGCCCAAGGGCCTTGTGGAGCCGGGCGAGGACATCCTCGCCGCCGCCGACCGCGAGCTCAAGGAGGAGGCCGGCTACGGCGCCCGTGAGCTGGAGCACATCACCGAGCTGTCGCTGTCGCCGGGCTACATGAGCCAGCGTATCCAGGTGGTGCTGGCGCGCGACCTCTACGCGGAAACGCTGCCCGGCGACGAGCCCGAGCCGATGCGCGTGGACAAGATCAACCTGCGCGAGCTTTCCAGCCTCGCCCAGCATGCCCAGTTCAGCGAAGGTCGCGCCCTGGCCGCGCTCTATCTGGTGCGTGACCTGCTGACCCAGCGCGGGGAATACCAGCCGTGAAACATGCCTTCCTTCCCGCCGTGATCGACCTGGTGCAGCAGGCTGGCGACGTGATCCTGCCGTTCTGGCGGAGCGAACTGGACGTCGAGCGGAAGGCCGACGAGTCGCCGGTGACCGCCGCCGACCTGGCTGCCCACCGCCTGCTGGCCGACGGCCTGCGCGCGTTGGCGCCGGAGGTGCCGGTGCTGTCGGAGGAAGACTGCGCCATCCCGCTGGAGACGCGCGCCCAATGGACGCGCTGGTGGCTGGTGGACCCGTTGGACGGCACCAAGGAGTTCATCGCCGGTAGTGACGAGTTCACCGTCAACGTGGCGCTGATCGAGCGCGGTCGCGTGGTGCTCGGTGTGGTCGGTGTCCCCGCCAGCGGCCGCTGCTACTACGGTGGTGTCGGGCTCGGGGCGTGGCGCGAGGAGCGCGGTGGCGAGCCGCAGGAAATCGGTGTGCGTCTCAGCCCCGGCGAAGCCTTCACCGTGGTGGCCAGCAAGCGCCATTCGAGCCCTGCACAGGAGCGCCTGCTGGCTGGCCTGGCGGAGCGATTCGGCGATCTGGAACTGGCCAATATTGGCAGCTCGTTGAAATTCTGTCTGCTGGCCGAGGGTGCGGCGGACTGCTATCCGCGCCTGGCGCCCACCTCGCAGTGGGATACCGCGGCGGCCCAGGGCGTGCTGGAAGGCGCTGGCGGTGAAGTGCTCGACCTGCATGGCCAGACATTCACCTATGAGTCCCGGGAGAGTTTCCTCAACTCCTCGTTCCTTGCCCTGCCGCAGGCCGCGGAGTGGCGCGAGGAGCTGATCCAGCTGGCGCGTGCGCTGGACTGATTGGCCCTGCTGCTTTGCGTAGGAGCGAGCTTGCTCGCGAACCAGCCTGACGCCGGTGTTGCCGGTCGACCCGTTCGCGAGCAAGCTCCTACAAAAACCTTCTTCTGCCGTCGTGATCCATGCCTGAATTACCCGAAGTCGAAACCACCCGCCGGGGCATCGCGCCCTATCTCGAAGGCCAGCGCGTCAGCCGCGTGATCGTCCGCGAACGCCGTCTGCGCTGGCCGATCCCGGAGGATCTCGACGTACGTCTCTCCGGGCAGCGCATCCTGCAGGTGGAGCGGCGCGCCAAATACTTGTTGCTCAATGCCGAGGTCGGCACGCTGATCAGCCACCTGGGCATGTCGGGCAGTCTGCGCCTGGTCGAATGCGGGCTGCCGGCGGCGCGCCACGAGCACGTGGACATCGAGCTGGAGTCGGGCCTGGCGCTGCGCTACACCGATCCCCGGCGTTTCGGCGCGCTGCTGTGGAGCCAGGCGCCGCTGGAGCACGAATTGCTGCGCCACCTCGGGCCGGAGCCGTTGACCGACGCCTTCGAGGGCGAGCGGCTGTACCAGCTGTCCCGTGGCCGCAGCATGGCGGTGAAGCCCTTCATCATGGACAACGCGGTGGTGGTCGGCGTGGGCAACATCTACGCCACCGAGGCGCTGTTCGCCGCCGGCATCGATCCGCGCCGCGAGGCCGGCTCCATCTCCCGTGCCCGCTACCTGAAGCTGGCGCAGGAGATCAAGCGCATCCTGGCGATCGCCATCGAGCGCGGCGGCACCACGCTGCGCGATTTCGTCGGCGGCGACGGCCAGCCGGGCTACTTCCAGCAGGAGCTGTTCGTCTACGGACGCGGTGGCGAGTTCTGCAAGGTGTGTGGCTCGACCCTGCGCGAGGTCCGCCTCGGCCAGCGCGCCAGCGTGTACTGTCCGCGCTGCCAACGTTGACGTTTCCCGTCGCCGTTAACCTGTCGCACCCCAACCCATAACAACAATGGCCCCTTGCGAGGGGGCCGCCAGGTGATTCATGTCCGGCAATTATCTGCCCCGCAATCCGTTCGCCGAGGCGCTCGGCCACGCCATGCTGCGCCTTTCGGGCTGGCGCATTGAAGGCTCGCTGCCCGCCCTCGACAAGTTCGTGGTGATCGGCGCCCACCACACCTCCAACTGGGACTTCGTGCTGTTCCTCGCCGCCAAGTTCGTGCTGCGCCTGAATGCACGCTGGTTCGGCAAGCACACCCTGTTCAGCGGGCCCTTGGGCGGGATGATGCGCCGCTGGGGCGGGATTCCGATCCAGCGCCATCTCAAGCTCAATACCGTGGACCAGGCGGTACAGGCCTTCCATGAGAGCCGCGAGATGATGCTGATCCTCTCGCCGGAGGGTACGCGCAAGAAGGTCGAGCGCTGGAAAATGGGCTTCTACCACATCGCCCGTGGCGCGGGCGTGCCCATCGTGCTGGCGGCGCTGGATTATCCGGGGCGGCGCATCGTCATTGGCGAGCCTTACTGGCCGACCGGAGACGAAGCGGGGGACCTGCGGCGGATGCTGGATTTCTACCAGCCGTTCGTACCGAAAAAGCCTGAATATGCATTCTTCGGCGATTGAAGGCGGTCACGCGACAAGTCATGGAGCGCTGTTATAGTTACTGGCAGTCTGCCTGCCCAACTACATAAAAAAGGACTTCCTTCCATGAACCTGTTTCGCACCACCGCCGCTGTCCTGGCTTTGACTTGTGGGCTGTCGGCGATGCCGGTCGCTGCCGATGAAGTGACGGCCAACTCCAGCGGCGATCCGATCTACACCGTCGAGGCTCCGCCGGGCTATGCCATGATGGGCGACCTGATCTTCGCGCGTCCGCTGCTGATCGCCGCCACCGTGGTGGGCGCCGCGGCATTCGTGGTGACCCTGCCGTTCAGCGCGTTGGGCGGTAACGTCAAGGAAGCGGGCCAGGCGCTGGTGGTCGAGCCGGGCAAGGCGGCCTTCGTGCGTTGCCTGGGGTGCACCACGAGCGGCTACAAGCAGGACTGATTTCCGTCGATAGGGGGCGGCTGCCTTCGGGCCGCCCTGTGATAGGGAACGCATCGGCGGCGATGCGTTGAGCAGGTAGCGTATGGAAACGACCCGGCTGAAGAAGCATCTGCGTCCAGTGCTTCTGCTGCTGGTTGCCGTGGGGCTCGGCTACAGCTTCTGGTCCAGTGCCGGCCTGCTGCAGTTGGGAGCCGGGCTGGCGCTGTTCCTGTTCGGCATGCAGTGCCTGGAAGAAGGGCTGCGCGACCTGGCCGGCAGCCAGTTGGAGCGCTGGCTCGAAAAGAGCACCGCGACCCGGGGCAAGAGCCTGCTGTTCGGCCTCTTCGGCACCTTCCTGCTGCAATCTTCCACCCTGGTTTCCCTGCTCACCATTGCCTTCATCAGTACCGGGCTGATCCAGCTGGCCGGTGGCATCGCCATCCTGTTCGGCGCGAATCTGGGCGCCACCAGCGGCATCTGGCTGCTCGCCCTGGCCGGGCAGAACCTGAGCCTGAGCCCGCTGGCGCTGCCGCTGCTGGTCCTCGGCGTGCTGATGGGTTTCAACGGCGCCAGGAGCAAGGCCGCCGGACGCATCCTGCTGGGGATCGCCTTCATCTTCCTGGGCATCGACCAGATCAAGGAAGGTTTCGGAAGCTTCGGCGATGCGATGGACATGAGCGAGCTGCGTTCGGAAGGCATGCTCGGCGCGCTGCTGTTCGTCACCTTCGGCATCCTCATCACCGTGGTGCTGCAATCCAGCCACGCGACCCTGATGCTGACTCTCGCCGCCCTGGCCGGCGGCCAGCTGGAGCTGGGCCAGAGCCTGGCGATCGCCATCGGCTCCAACGTCGGCAGCAGTGTCACCACGGCCTTCGTCGGCTCCCTGGGCGGCAACCGCAGCGGGCAGCGGCTGGCGCTGGCGCACGTGCTGTTCAACGTGGTCACCGGGGTGCTGGCGTTCTTCCTGCTCTCGCCGCTGACCTGGCTGGTGCACTGGCTGGTGACGCCGCTGGGGCTGGCGGACAACCCGATGATCCAGCTGGCGCTGTTCCACACCCTGTTCAACGGCATGGGCGTGGCGCTGTTCTGGCCGCTGCAGGGCGCGCTGGCCACCGCGCTGGCGCGCTGGCTGCCGGAAGTGGAGGAGCCGCCGGTGCTGATCACCGACATGGCGCCGGCGCTGCCGACCCTCGAGCGCACCCATGCGCGCTACCTCAACGAACGGGCGCTGGATTCCGCCGATGCCTCGGCCAGTGCGGTGCTTCAGGAGCTGCGCCACCTCGGCCGCCTGAGCATCGAGGTGATCTGCCACGCGCTGTACCTGCCGGTGGAGATGCTCAACCAGCCGCGAGTGGACGAACGCCAGTTGCTGGCCGCGCCGGATCGCCACGCGCTGTCCGCGGAAGTGCTCTACCAGCGCCACATCAAGGGCGTCTATGGCGACCTGCTGAGCTTCATGGGCCGCCTGGACGTGCCGCTGGACGATGAGCACCAGCGTCTCTGGCTGTCCTGTCAGGTGGTGGCGCTGCAACTGGTCGATGCGGTGAAGGATGCCAAACACCTGCAGAAGAACCTCGGCCAGGCGCTGCTGGGCGAACCCTCGGCCATGCGCGAGGCCTATCTGGAACTGCGCCGGCACCTGCTCGGCATGCTGCGGGAAGTGCGGGCGGTGGGCGCCTTGATCGGCGGCGAGCTGCCCGCAGACGCGCTGCACGCACGCCTGCAACTACTCGACGAGAGTGCGGCGGCGTTCGACGCGGCCTTCCGCCAGCGCCTGTTCGCCGCCGTGCGCCGGCAGGAGCTGGACGGCCTGCAGACCAGTTCGCTGATGAACGACCTGGGCTACGTCAGCCGCATCATCCAGAGCCTGCGCAACGTGTTGCAGCTGGGTACCGAACACGGCCTGTTCGAACCGCACGAGGACGACGACGCGCCGGCCCTGATCCTCCCCTGATCAGTCTGTCCGGGTCAGCGCAGCGGCGCCGCCAGTTCGGTGGCCAGACCGATGCCGCGCGGGTCGCTGGCGGACTGCACCTCGCCGGACTTCTTGTTCCACAGCAGCACCTGCTGGTTGCCGTAGGCGCGGCCGACATCCTTGAGCGAGTAGCCACGGCGATTCAGTTCGGCCATTTCGCTGCCGCTGAAGGCGCGCGGTTCGTGCTCGATCACGTCCGGCAGATACTGATGGTGATAGCGCGGGGAAGATACCCAGCGCTGCACCGGCTTGCCGTCCAGGTAGTCCAGCATCGCCAGCAGCACCATGCTGGGGATGCGGCTGCCGCCGGGGGTGCCGAACGCCGCCAGCTCCGTCGGGCTCTCGATGAAGCTCGGGCTCATGCTTGACAGTGGGCGCTTGCCCGACGCCACGGCGTTGGCCTGGCTGCCGGCCAACTGGTAGGCATTGGCGCCGCTGACGTCGGTGGCGAAGTCGTCCATCTCGTCGTTGAGCAGCACGCCGGTGCCGGGCACGGTGAAGGCCGCGCCGAACGGCAGGTTGACCGAGAGGGTCGCGGCCACGGCGTTGCCATCGGCATCCATGACCACGAAATGGGTGGTGTGGTCGCCCTCGCGCCAGGCGGGCGTTGCGGGCAGCGATGAGCTGGGGGTGGCGCGCTGTGGGTCGATGCCGTCGGCCAGTCGCTTGAGGTAGGCGGGGGCGAGCAGTTGCGGCAGCGGGTTGGCGACGCGGTCGGGGTCGCCCAGCAGGCCGCGGTCGCGGTAGGCGCGGCGTAGCACTTCCACCACATAGTGGGCGCGCTGAACCGGCTCGGCCTTCTGCCAGGGCAGTTGCTGCAACATCCCCAGGCTCTGGGCCAGGGCGACGCCGCCGGCGGAGGGCGGTGGCGCACTGATCAGCTCGCGCCCGCCGTCCAGTGGGAAGCGCAGGGCCTGGCGTTCGACGGTGCGATAGCTGGCCAGGTCCTCCAGGCTCCAGATACCGCCGGCGGCGCGCACGCCCTCGACCAGTTTCTCGGCGGTTTCCCCTTCGTAGAAGCCGATGCGTCCGTAGCGCGCCAGGCGCTCCAGGGTGCGCGCCAGTTCCGGCTGGCGCAGCAGGTCCCATTCTTCGGGCAGGTTGCCCTGGGCGAGGAAGATGCGCGCGGTCTCGCGGTCCTTGCGCATCGCGTCCAGGCGCCAGGAGGCGCGGTCGATGTAGATGCGGTCGACGGAGACGCCGTCGGTGGCCAGGCGGATCGCCGGGACCAGGTTATTGGCCAGGGTCTTCCTGCCGTAGCGGCTGGTGATGTCCGCGAGCGCGGCGGGCAGGCCGGGGATGCCGGCGGCGAGCGCGCCGTTGAGCGACAGTTGCGGGTCGACCTTGCCGTTGCGCTCGTACATGCGCGCGTGGGCGGCCAGCGGGGCGCGCTCGCGGGCGTCGATGAAGCGGTAGGTCGGCGGATCGCCCGCCTGGCGCAGCAGGAAGAAACCGCCGCCGCCCAGGCCCGAGCCGTAGGGTTCGGCCACCGCCAGCGCGGCGCTGATGGCCACGGCGGCGTCGAAGGCATTGCCGCCGTCGGCGAGGGTCTCCAGGCCGGCAACGGTAGCCGATGGGTGCGCCGTGGCGACGCTGGCCTGGGCCGGGTGTTCCGCGGCATGCAGGGCGGCGCTGAGCAGCAGGAGGCTGCAGACGCCGAGCAGGGAAGCGCGGGAGCGGAAATTCAACAGGGACATGGCATCTCACGAACCGCCGGCTGTGCCGGCCGGAAACCTAATGGGGCGAAGGTAGGAGGATAGACAATCCCGCAGCCCGGCGGTTTGTGAGAACTCAATGAAAAAATGTCGAAACGCGAGGGATCAGGCCTTGCCGGTGAGCTTCTTGTATTTCTCCATCAGCTCATCCTTGCTCTCGACGTTGTTTTCGTCGAGCGGGATGCAGTCGACCGGACAGACCTGCTGGCACTGCGGTTCGTCGTAGTGGCCGACGCATTCGGTGCACAGGTTCGGGTCGATGACGTAGATCTCCTCACCCTGGGAGATCGCAGCATTGGGGCACTCGGGTTCGCAGACGTCGCAGTTGATGCAATCGTCGGTGATTTTCAGGGACATCGAACAACTCCAACCGTGGAAGGGCCCACGGCGATCGGTAGCACAATGGTGAAATTGTGCCGCATCGGCGCGCGCAGTGCACGCGGCCCGGCGGAAGGGGCTCTGGAATCGGGGCGGCCGCCATCCGTGGCGGCGTCGCGGTCAGCGCTTGAAGCGCTCGGCCAGGGCGTTGGCCACCGCGGGATGGACGAACTTGGCGATATCGCCGCCCAGCGCCGCGATCTCGCGCACCAGGGTGGAGGAGATGAAGGAGTACTTCTCCGACGGCGTGAGGAACATGCTTTCCAGGTCGGGGGCGAGCTGGCGGTTCATGTTGGCCAGCTGGAACTCGTACTCGAAGTCCGACACCGCGCGCAGGCCGCGCAGCAGGATGTTGGCGTTCTGTTCCTTGGCGAAATGCGCGAGCAGCGAGGAGAAGCCGACGACTTCGACATTGGGCAGGTGCGAGGTGACCTGGCGGGCCAGCTCTACGCGTTGTTCCAGCGGGAACAGGGGGTTTTTCTTGGGGCTGGCGGCGACGGCAATGATCACCTGGTCGAACAGCCGCGAGGCGCGTTCGACCAGATCTGCATGGCCTTTGGTGATGGGGTCGAAGGTACCCGGGTACAGCACTCGATTCATCGCGGCGTCCTGGTCGGCTCTTGTTGGCAGGCTGGGCAATAGCGGGCGGATGGTAACGCAGCAGGTCCGTGGGGCCAAGCGACCTTGGTAGTGCTTCCGCACACGGACTACCGGAGTTTATAAGTGACGGACCGGGCAGTCCCGCGCAGGCCCCATTCCAGAGCCTGCGCGCGCGGTTTGCCGATTGTTGTCTCCTGGTAGCGAGCTTGCTCGCGAACAACTTCGCCGCGGCGTTGGTTCGCGAACAAGGACTCGGCGTTCCCCGCAATCCTGCGTCCGCCAGATTGCACCGAAAGTACCCGGCCCTTGTAGGAGCGAGCTTGCTCGCGAACCGCCCAGCTCTGATGTCTCCGGGAAACCCTGTTCGCGAGCAAGCTCGCTCCTGCGAAAGGCCGCCCGGCATGGGGCGGGGTTCGTATTAGGCCTTGCCCAGTCGCTCGGCCAGCGCGGCGGAAAGCTGCGCGGTGAGACCGTAGACCGACAACTGCGGGTTGGCGCCGATACTGGTGGGGAACAGCGAGCCGTCGTGGATCGACAGGTTCTGCAACTGGTGGTGACGGCCGAGGCTGTCGCACACCGCCTGCCCGGGGTCCTCGCCCATCGCGCAGCCGCCCATCACGTGGGCGCTGCCCAGTCGGGTGCGGTAGAGCTCCAGGCTGAGGCCGTCGATCAGGGCGTGGACTTCCTTGGCGCTCTTCACATAACCGGCGTCGGCATGCATCGGCAGCACGGCCTTGGCGCCGGCGGCGAACTGGATGTCGGCCATGGTGTGGAAGGCGCGGCGGATGCCGTCCCAAGTGTAGTCGGTCATCTGGTAGTCGAGCACCGGCGTGTCGTCGCCGCGCAGGCTGACGGTGCCGACGGCGCTGTCCGGGTGGAAGCCGTCGCGCATGAGGGCGAGGATCACGTTGGTGTGCGGCAGCTGTTCCATGCGCAGGGCGTTGTCTTCGCCGAAGCGGCCGAGCAGGGTGGCGCTGAGCGCCGGTTGCAGCGGCGGCACTTCGAGCTTGTAGGACATGCGTCCGGTGGCGCCGTCGTCCCACTGGAAGTGGTCGGAGTAGATCGACTGCGGCGCGCCGTAGAAGGGATTGATCACTTCGTCGAACAGCGCGGCGCTGAAGTTCACCACGTGCAGGAAGGTGCGCTGGCCCACGCGGCCGTTGGGGTCCGGCGCCTTGGAGCGCATGAGGATCGCAGGGGTGTTGATGCCGCCGCCGGAGAGCACGTAGTGGCGCGCCTTGACAGTGATCTTGCGGCCGGTGGGGGCGACGCAGCGTTCGTCCAGGGCCAGGCATTCCAGGCCGCTGACCTTGTCGCCGTCGATCAGCAGGCGGTTGGCGCGGGCCAGGAAAAGCAGCTCGCCGCCTTTATCCAGGGTGGCCGGGATGGTGGTCACCAGCATCGACTGCTTGGCGTTGGTCGGGCAGCCCATCCCGCAATAGCCCAGGTTCCAGCAGCCGCGCACGTTGCGCGGGATGACCTTCCAGTGCAGGCCGAGCTTGTCGCAACCCTTGCGGATCACGTCGTTGTTCGCGTTCGGCGGCAGCGCCCAGGGTGCGACGCCCAGGCGTTGTTCCATCTTCTCGAACCAGGGCGCCATCTCGGCCACGCTGTGACCCTTGACGCCGTGCTCCTTGGCCCAGTGTTCCAGGGTCGGTTCCGGCGTGCGGAAGCTGGAGGTCCAGTTGACCAGGGTGGTGCCGCCCACGGCGCGGCCCTGGAGGATGGTGATGGCGCCATCCTTGCTCATCCGGCCGATACCTTCCTGGTACAGGCTCGGGTAGGCGTCGGCTTCCTGCATCTTGAAGTCGGAGCTGGTCTTGAGCGGCCCTTCTTCCACCAGCAGCACCTTGTAGCCGGCGGCGCTGAGGATTTCGGCGGTGGTGCCGCCGCCCGCGCCGGTGCCGACGATGACCACGTCGGCTTCGAGGGTCAGGTCGTTTTCCAGGCGCGAGCCGTCATGGACTTTCCAGCCACCGGCCAGGCCGGCGGCGAACAGATCGGGTACAGGCATCGGGATTCTCTCAGGCTAATTCTGGTTGTTCTGGCGGGCTCAGACCTTCGGCGGGCCGGGGTAGCCGCAGTGGCCCCAGGATTCCGGGCGGCCATACCAGGCCATCAGGACCAACTGCAGCAGCGAGCTGTGGCCCATCTTCAGCAGCGAGATCGAACTGTTCTGCCAACGTTCGAGGAAGTGCTTCACGTCCGCGGCGCTGGCATTCTCCCAACTGCCCCAGATGCCGGTCAGCGGGCCGCGGGTGATCGGCAGGGCGAGCACGTCGAACAGCTGGACGGTGAGCTTGAGCATCTCCGGCGAGAGGCGATGGAGGCTGTAGTCGAGGCTTTCCAGGGTGCCCTTGACCGCCTCGGCCATGCGTTCGGCCGGCACGGCGCCGGCCAGCATCACCGGGATCAGCGCGCGCAGGAAGGGCATGTCGGAGTCGCGCAGCACGTTGTAGCCATTGGCCGGAGCGCTGGCCGAACAGCCGCTGAGGGTGGCCGTGACGCCGGCGGTGGCGAGGAAGGCGCTGCCCATCAGGCCGATCTTGAGGACGCCGCGCCGGGACAGTCCCGGCGCGCTCAGGGAGGTGTCTGTCATTCTTGTTGTTTCACCTGTGCGGGAGGGCCGCCGGGGTGGCCGGCGGCCGGAAAGGTCAGCGGATGAACAGTTTGTAGACCAGCTTCTGCAGCGACTTGCCATAGGGCGGGTAGATCACCCGGGCGGCATTGAAACGCGGCTTGCTGAACACACCCTTGGCCTTGCTGAAGGTCAGGAAGCCTTCGTGGCCGTGGTAGTGCCCCATGCCCGACGGGCCGACGCCGCCGAAGGGCATGTCGTCCTGGGCCACGTGCAGCAGGGTGTCGTTCAGGCACACGCCGCCCGAATGGGTCTGAGCCAGTACGTGGTCCTGCTCGCGCTTGTCGTAGCCGAAGTAGTACAGCGCCAGCGGGCGGTCGCGCTCGTTGATGTAGTGCAGTGCCTGGTCGAGGTTCTGGTAGGGGATCACCGGCAGCAGCGGGCCGAAGATTTCCTCCTGCATCACCTTCATCTCGTCGGTCACGTTCAGCAGCAGCGCTTGCGGCAGGCGGCGGCCCTGGGCCTGCGGGAACAGCGGGATGACCGTGGCGCCGCGGGACTGGGCGTCGGCCAGGTAGCCGTTCAGGCGCGACAGCTGGCGCTCGTTGATGATCGCGGTGTAGTCCGGGTTGTTCTCCAGTTTCGGGAAGAAGCCCTGGACCACCTGGCGGTAGCTCTCGACGAACTCGTCGACACGGTTATGCGGCACCAGTACGTAGTCCGGCGCCACGCAGGTCTGCCCGGCGTTGAGCGACTTGCCGAAGGCGATGCGCTCGGCGGCGTCCTTCATCGGCACGCTGGCCGAGATGATGGCCGGCGACTTGCCGCCCAGCTCCAGGGTCACCGGGGTGAGGTTCTCGGCGGCGGCGCGCATAACATGCTTGCCGATGCTGGTGGCGCCGGTGAACAGCAGGTGATCGAAGGGCAGCTTGGAGAAGGCCACGCCCACCTCCACCTCGCCTTCGACGACCGCCACCATGTCCTCGGGGAAGATCTTGCCCAGCAGCGCCTTGAGCATGCGCGCGCTGGCCGGGGTGGATTCGCTCATCTTGATCATCACCCGGTTGCCGGCGGCCAGGGCGCCGGTCAGCGGGCCGATGGCGAGGAACAGCGGGTAGTTCCACGGCACGATCACGCCCACCACGCCCAGCGGCTGGTAGATGACCTTGGCCGAGGCCGGCATGAACTGCATGCCCACGCTGCGGCGCGAGGGCTTCATCCACTTCTTCACGCGCTTGGCGGCGTAGTGCACGCCGTGCAGGCTGGGCATCACCTCGGCCAGCAGGGTCTCGTCGGCGGCGCGGTTGCTGAAGTCGCTGCTGATCGCCTCGATGATCGCCTGCTGCTCGCTCACCAGCAGGTTGGCAAGGCTTTTCAGCCAGGCGATGCGCTGGCCGGCGTCGGGCATCGGATTGGCGCGATAGGCCTGGCGCTGGCGCTCGAGGAGGGATTCCAGCTGGCTGATCTGCTGCTGGCTCTGCTGCAGGTAGGCGAGGTCGGCGACCATGACGGGGCTCCTTGGCGGAAGCGGCTGGGGAAGCGGTCCGGGAATTTCCCGCAAGAGTTTCGGACGCTTCGCGTTGTTATGCTGTTGCTGGATTTTTAGAGCAATTACTCTAGACTGTCAATCAGCATGCCGTTTCCACCTCGCCGGGCCCAGCCAACGAAAAGCTGGAAGGTGCCCGCCCAGGTGTTACGCGGTAGCAATCGGTGTACCTTTGCCCCGCAATCCGTTTTCACGAGTTCCGCGAATGGCCCCACGCATCAAGACCCGCGAGCGTATCGCCCAGGCCAGCCTGGAGCTGTTCAACGCCCAGGGCGAACGCAGCGTCACCACCAACCACATCGCCGCACACCTGGGGATTTCGCCGGGCAACCTGTACTACCACTACCGTAACAAGCAGGCGATCATCGCCGAGCTGTTCGCCGAGTACGAAGGACAGGTGGATCAGTTCCTGCGCCTGCCCGAAGGCCGCGCGCTGACGGTGGAAGACAAGATCTACTACCTGGAGTCGCTGCTGGCGGCGATGTGGCGCTACCGCTTCCTGCACCGGGACCTCGAACACCTGCTCGACGCCGACCCGGAGCTGGCCGCCAACTACCGCAGCTTCGCCCGCCGCGCGCTGGTCAACGCCAAGACGGTCTATCGCGGCTTCGTCGACGCCGGCATCCTGCTGATGGACGACACCCAGCTCGAATCCCTGACCCTCAACGCCTGGATCATCCTCACCTCCTGGGTGCGTTTCCTGTGCACCACCCGCGAAGTGGCTGGCGACCTCAGCGAAGGCGAGCTGCGCCGGGGGCTCTACCAGGTGCTGGCGCTGGAGAGCGGACACATCGCTCCCGATGCGCGCGAGGCGGTGGCGGCGGTGTTCGATCGGTTGTACGTGCCGCTGGAAGGTTGATTTTCCGAGGGGTTCGAGCAGCGCGGATACTTTCGCGTGGCTGTTTCTCCCTCACCCCAGCCCTCTCCCAGGGGGCGCGCAGCCAGGGCTAGGGTGAGGGGCTCTCGTCGCGCGCTATCCCTCTCAAGCCCCCGCCTTGCGCGGCCCCGGCACCCTCGGCCGGCGCAGTGCAATACCGTGACGCACGAAGAACTCCTCCACCCCCTCGGTTGCATCGGTATAGAGCGTGCGCTGCGGATGATCGGCCAGGAAGCGCCTCATCAGCAGGTGCCCCACGCCACGCGACTGGAAACCCGGCAGCACGGCGATTTCCGCCAGCCAGGTGGTCTGCGCCGTTTCGCTCTCGGCCCGTAGCAGGCCGATGACCTGTTCGCCGTCCAGGGCCAGCAGGGTGTAGCTGGAGAACTCGTAGAGCTCGCGTATTTCCTGCGCCGTACCGGGCGAACCCCAGCCCACCGCGCGATAAAGCGCGGCGATCCCGGCGCACTGCGCATCGCTTAGTACCGGGTTGTGCAGAATCGTCAGCGCTGTGTCGGTCATGGCATCACTCCTGTCTGGCTTCCCCTTCCTGGGTACACCTCCAGTCTGCCCTATTGTCGCCCTGGTGGGCTGATTCAGGGCAGTCAGGCGCCGTGCCGCTGCCGCAGCCATTGTGGGATGCGGCGCTCCAGATAGTAATCCGGTCGCCCCGGCGAGCCGCCGATGAAGCCGACATGGCCGCCGTGGGCCTGCAGCTCCAGTTCGGTGGACGTCGACAGCTCGCCGGCCTGCGGAATGCTCCGGGCATGAATGAAGGGATCGTCGCTGGACTGGATGACCAGGGTCGGCACGCGGATGCCGCCCAGGTAATAGCGGCTCGACGCGCGGCGATAGTAGTCGTGGACGTCGGCGAAGCCGTGCAGCGGCGCGGTCACCCGGTCGTCGAAATCCCAGAAGGTGCGCATGCCGTCCAGCGGCCCGAGGCGCTCCAGCGTGGCGAGGTTTTCCGCATGGCCGCCAGCGGCGAAGGCCTGGCGCTTGGTCTGCACGTAGGCCACCAGCTCACGCATGAAATGCGCCTGATAGACCTTGGAGAAACCGATGCCGATGCGGTCGGCGCACTGGTCCAGGCGGAACGGCACCGACACCGCCACCGCGCCGCGCAATGGGCATCCGGCGGAGGACTCGCCCAGGTACTTGAGCAGCACGTTGCCGCCCAGCGAATAGCCCACGGCATAGAGCGGCGCCATCGGCCGCTTCGCCCGCAGGTGAGTGACCACGGCGGCGAGGTCTTCGCTGACGCCGGAGTGGTAGCCGCGCGGCAGCAGGTTCGATTCCCCGGAACAGCCCCGCCAGTTCAGCGCCACGCTGGCCCAGCCCTGTACCGCCAGTTGCTGCTGCAGACCGAGGATGTAGTGCGAGGACGAGGAGCCGGTCAGCCCGTGCAGCGCCAGCACCAGCGGCGTATCGGCCTCATGCGGGCCGTGCCAGTCCAGGTCGATGAAATCACCGTCCTCCAGCCACAGCCGCTCGCGGATGCGCGCAAGGCTCGGCAACTGGCGCAGCAGGGAGCCGTAGAGCGTCTGCAGGTGCGGGCCGGGGAGCCACCAGGCGGGTTTGAACGGGGAGGGTATAGTCATCACGGATCAAATGGGCCGACGAGCTGTGATAGTAACGCCAAGTCGGCCGTGCAATGGATGCCTTGTGCATCCGCCGCCAGGGAAACCCACGCAAAGGAGGGGATGGCATGTGGAAGCAAATCGCGGCGTTGAGCCTGGCATTGTGGCTGGCCGCGTGTGGCGAGCCGGTGCCGCAGGAGCACCGGTCATACGTCGGCTTATGGACGTCAGCGGAGATGAGCTTGCTGGTTACAGCGGACGGCCGTGTTGCCTACAAGCGGATTTCGGGCAGTACTTCAAAGTCCATCGAGGCGCCGATCAAGCGCTACGAAGCCGACGGATTCACCGTGGGGTTCGGTCCGTTCGACACGCACTTCAAGGTCTCCAGGCCGCCCTACCAGGACGGTAGCCAATGGAAGATGGTGGTCGACGGTGTGGAGCTGGTGCGCACCAGCACCGTCGATGTCGGGAAGTCGATATGAGCGATCAGCCTTCCCGATGCCACAGCGCGTAGTGCACCGCACCGGCCTTCTTTTCCCGGTGTAGCCGCCAGTTGCCCGGCAGACCGAGGCTGGACGGTGCGGCTTCGCTTTCGGTGTAGACCCAGGCGTCCCTGGCCAGCCAGCCGCGCGCTTCCAGCAGGTGGCAGGCGTTCTGCAGCAGGTCCTGATGGAAGGGTGGGTCGAGGAACACCAGGTCGAACGGGGTCGCCGGTTGGCTTTCCAGGTAGCGCAGGGCGTCGCTCAGCAGGACCTGGCCGTTGTCGCACTGGAGGGTGCCGAGGTGGCCGCGCAGGGCGGCGGCCGCTTCGGCGTTGGTATCCAGCGCCAGGCCCGTGCTGGCGCCGCGCGACAGGGCCTCGAGGAACAACGCGCCGCTGCCGGCGAAGGGGTCCAGCACGCGAGCGCCGGGGACGTAGGCCGCTAGCCAGTTGAACAGGGTTTCGCGCACCCGGTCCGGGGTCGGGCGCAGGCTCGGGCCGTCGGGGAAGGCGAAGCGCCGACTGCGCCACTCGCCGCCGATGATGCGCAGCTGGCCCTGGCCGCCGTGGGGCTTCTGTGCGGCGCGCGGGGCGCCGCCGGGACGTTTGCTCATCAGTGCTCCGGTACGCCGGTGGGTTGCTCGGCGGGTTTGTCGGTGGGGGGCGGCAGCGGTTTCTGCGGTACGCTGGGACCGGCGGTAACGATGACAAAACCGTCCGGGTCGAGGTGCCGGCGCATGGCTTGCCGCACCTGCTCGACGCTCAGCGCCTGCACCTGGCTGAGGAAGGTTTCCAGGTAGTCCAGTGGCAGGCCGTAGAAGCCGATGGCGCCCAGCTGGCCGACGATGTCGGCGTTGCTCGCGGTGGACAGCGGGAAGCTGCCGGCCAGCTCGCGCTTGGCGTCGTCCAGTTCCTTCTGCGTCGGGCCCTTGTCGAGGTAGTCGCGAACGATGTCCTGGACCAGCTTGAGGGTGCCTTCGCTCATTTCGGCGCGGGTCTGCAGGCCGATGGTGAACGGCCCGCGCGACTGCATGCCGGTGAAGCCGGAGTACACGCCGTAGGTCAGGCCGCGCTTCTCGCGCACCTGGTCCATCAGGCGGGTGCCGAAGCCGCCGCCGCCGAGGATCTGGTTGCCCAGGTAGAGCGCGGCGTAGTCCGGGTCGCTGCGGGTGATGCCCAGTTGCGCCAGCATCAGCTGGGTCTGCTTGGACGGGAACTCGATGTGGGTGACGCCGGCCTTGGGCATCTGCGGCTCGCCCGGTGCGGGCAGGGCAGGGCCCTTGGGCAGGGATTTCGACACGCTGTTGGCGATGGCTTCAGCCTGCTCGCGGGTCAGGTCGCCGACCAGCGCGATGACCGTGTTGCCGGCGGCATAAGCCTTCTGGTGGAAGGCACGCAGCTGGGTGGTGGTGATCTTCGGGATCGACTTCTCGTTGCCGTCGCTGGAGTGGGCGTAGGGGTGCTCGCCATACAGCCGCTTGAACAGTTCGAGGCCCGCCAGCTTGCCGGGGTTCTGCTTCTGGTACTCGAGGCCCGCCAGTACCTGGTTCTTGATGCGCACCAGGGCGTCCTCGGGGAAGGTCGGCTGGCCGATCACCTGGTCGAACAGCGCCAGCGCGGCGTCGCGCTTGGTTGGCTCGCTCAGGCTGCGCAGGCTGGCCACCGCCATGTCGCGGTAGGAGCCGTTGCCGAAGTTGGCGCCCAGGTCGTCGAAACCGGCGGCGATGGCGCTGGTGTCCTTGCCGGGCACGCCTTCGTTGAGCATGGCGTTGGTCAGCATGGCCAGGCCGTAGCTGTCGCCGTCCTGGCTGCTGCCGGCGGCGAAGGTCAGGCGCAGGTCGAACATCGGCAGCTCATGGGCTTCGACGAAGAGCACGCGGGCGCCTTCGGCGGTCTGCCATTGCTGGATGTCCAGCTTGCGGTGGCCGGGCGCCTTGCCGGCGGCTTCGGCGAGGGATTGCAGGCCGGTGGGCGCGCTCGGCTCGATGGCCGGCCTGGCGGCTTCGGCATTGGCGGCAGGGCGGGAAACGAACAGCAGCAGTCCGGCGATCAGCGCGATGACGATCAGCCCGACCAGGCCGTAGCGCAGGCCATTGCGTTCACTCATGGCTCGGCTCCTTGTCGGTGGCGACTTCCGGCAGGACCTGGGCGAGGGTCAGGCGGGAGCGGGTGAAATAGGTGCGAGCGGCTTGCTGGATGTCTTCGGCAGTGACCGCCTGCAGGGATTGCAGGTCCTGGTCGGCCAGCTTCCAGGACAGACCGACGCTTTCCAGCTCGCCGATGGTGCTGGCCTGGCTGGCGATGGAGTCGCGCTCGTAGACCAGCCCGGCGATGACCTGGGCGCGCACGCGCTCCAGCTCTTCCTTGCTTGGCGGAGCTTTCTTCAGTTCTTCCAGTTGCTGCCAGAGGGCGGTTTCGACCTGGTCGAGGGTCTTGCCGGTCTGCACGTTGGGCGTCGCGGAGAGGAAGAACAGGCTGTCGCCGCGGGCGAAGGCGTCGTAGGAGGCGGAGGCGCCGGCGACGATTTCCTCGCCGCGCTCCAGACGCGAGGCCAGGCGGGCGCTGTAGCCGCCGTCGAGGATCGCCGAGAGCAGGCGCAGGGCGTTGACCTCGCGCGGGTTGTCGGTGCTGCCCAGGCTCGGCACGTTGAAGCCCATGATCAGGCTCGGCAACTGGGTGCGCACGTGCAGCGTCAGGCGGCGCTCGCCGGGTTCGGCCAGTTCCAGCGGCTTGCGCGCGGCGGGCAGGTCGCGCCTGGGGATCTCGCCGAAGTACTTCCCGGCCAGGGCCTTCACCTCGTCGCCGCTGACGTCGCCGACCACCACCAGGGTGGCGTTGTTCGGCGCATACCAGGCCTGGTACCAGTGGCGCAGGTCGTCGACGGTCATGCGCTGCAGGTCGGCCATCCAGCCGATGGTCGGTGTGCGGTAGCCGCTGGCGGGGTAGGCGGCGGCCTTGAAGCGCTCGAAGGCCAGCGAATTGGGCTTGTCGTCGGTGCGCAGGCGGCGTTCTTCCTTGATCACCTCGATCTCGCTGTTGAACTGGTCGGGCGGCAGGGCGAGATGGGCCATGCGGTCGGCTTCCAGCTCCAGCGCCACTGGCAGGCGGTCGCGGGCCAGCACCTGGTAGTAGGCGGTGTAGTCGTCGGTGGTGAAGGCGTTCTCTTCCGCGCCGAGGTCGCGCAGCACGCGCGAGGCCTCGCCGGGGCCGAGCTTGCGGCTGCCCTTGAACATCATGTGCTCCAGGGCGTGGGAGAGGCCGGTGAGGCCGGGCGTCTCGTAGCTGGAGCCAACCTTGTACCAGAGCTGGGAAACCACCACGGGTGCGCGGTGGTCTTCGCGGACCACGACCTTCAGGCCGTTGTCCAGGGTGTATTCATGGGTGGGCTGCGGATCTGCGGCAACCGCCATCAGCGGAAGCAACAGGGTGCCGAGCAGCAGGCCGGCATGACGGCGTGCAGGGGTTTTCATCGTCGAATGAACCTTTCGGGCTATCCGCAGGGTCTATGCAGGCTGGCGGCCAGCCTCTTAACCCCGGCGGGCGAGGAGATGCTAGGATACCCATCCGTTTTCCGGGCGGCCACGTTCAGGGCTTCTCAAAGCTGTTTCGAGGCGTTTTTGCCGCCTGATTCCGTGGCGTCCCCTAGAGATTCGATCCCTACATGTTTGGTTCCAACGACGACAAAAAGGCCCCGCCAGCCGGGGAGAAGAAGGGTCTGTTCGGCTGGTGGCGCAAGAAGCCGCAGGCGGAGGAGCAACCCGTAGCCGAAGCCGAGCAGCAGGTCGAGCAGCCCGTTGCCGCCGAACCGGTTCCCGCACCCGAACAGGCTCCGGCCGCCCCGCGCGCAGAGCCGACGCCCGAGCCTGCTCCCGAACCGATAGTCGACGTGGTGCCCGCCAGCGTGCCGGTCGAGCCGCTGGCGCAGCCCGCCGCGCAACCCGCGCCGCAATCCGTTGCGCAGCCGGTTGTTGCCGAGGCGCCGCAGGCGGCGGTCCAGCCGGTCGAGCCGGCGCCTGTCGCTGCGCCCGTTCAGCCAGAACCTGTTGCCGAAGCGCCCGCCGTGGTCGCCCAGCCTGAACCCGAGCCCGCCCCGCAGCCTGAGCCGCAGGCCAAGCCCGCCGCCAGCGAGCCGGGCAAGCTCGGTTTCTTCGCCCGCCTCAAGCAGGGCCTGTCGAAGACCAGCGCCAGCCTTGGCGAAGGCATGGCCAGCCTGTTCCTGGGCAAGAAGGCCATCGACGACGACCTGCTCGACGAGATCGAAACCCGCCTGCTGACCGCCGACGTCGGCGTCGAGGCCACTACCACCATCGTGCAGAACCTGACCAAGCGCGTGGCGCGCAAGGAACTGGCCGACAGCGAAGCGCTGTACAAGGCCCTGCAGGAAGAGCTGGCCGGCCTGCTGCGCCCCGTCGAGCAGCCGCTGACCATTGCCGCCGACAAGCAGCCCTACGTGATCCTGGTGGTCGGCGTGAACGGCGTCGGCAAGACCACCACCATCGGCAAGCTGGCCAAGAAGCTGCAGCAGGATGGCAAGAAGGTCATGCTCGCCGCCGGCGACACCTTCCGCGCCGCCGCCGTCGAGCAGTTGCAGGTCTGGGGCGAGCGCAACAACATCGCGGTGATCGCCCAGCACACCGGCGCGGACTCCGCCTCGGTGATCTTCGACGCGGTGCAGGCCGCCAAGGCCCGTGGTGTGGACGTGCTGATCGCCGATACCGCCGGTCGCCTGCATACCAAGGACAACCTGATGGAAGAGCTGAAGAAGGTGCGCCGGGTGATCGGCAAGCTGGACCAGACGGCTCCCCACGAAGTCCTGCTGGTGCTGGACGCCGGCACCGGGCAGAACGCCATCAACCAGGCCAAGCAGTTCAACAACGCCGTGGAACTCACCGGCCTGGCCCTGACCAAACTGGACGGCACCGCCAAGGGCGGGGTGATCTTCGCCCTGGCCAAGCAGTTCGGCCTGCCGATTCGCTACATCGGTGTCGGCGAAGGGATCGACGATCTTCGAACCTTCGAGGCCGACGCCTTCGTCCGCGCACTCTTCGAGACCCGGGAAATCGCATGATCCGTTTCGAGCAGGTTGGCAAACGCTACCCCAACGGCCATGTCGGCCTGCACGAGATTTCGTTCCGCGTGCCGCGCGGCGAGATCATGTTCGTCACCGGCCACTCCGGCGCGGGCAAGAGTACCCTGCTGCGGCTGATCCTGGCGATGGAACGGCCCACCTCCGGCAAGCTGCTGCTCGGCGGGCAGGACGTCTCGCGCATCTCCACCGCGCAGATTCCCTTCCTGCGCCGGCAGATCGGCGTGGTGTTCCAGAACCACCAACTGCTCAACGACCGCAGCGTGTTCGACAACGTCGCCCTGCCGATGCAGATCCTTGGCCTGCCCAAGGCGGACATCGCCTACCGCGTCGAAGCGGCGCTGGAGCGGGTGAACCTCAAGGAGAAGGCCCAGGACCTGCCGTCCGACCTCTCCACCGGCCAGCAACAGCGCGTCGGCATCGCCCGCGCGGTGGTGCATCGCCCGGCCCTGCTGCTGGCGGACGAGCCCACCGGTAACCTCGACCCGCGCCTGGCCTCGGAAATCATGGCCGTCTTCGAAGACATCAACCGCCTGGGCACCACCGTGCTGATCGCCAGCCACGACCTGGCGCTGATCGCGCGGATGCACCACCGGATGATCACCCTGCAGCGCGGCCGCATCATCGCCGACCGCGAGGAGACCGCCTGATGAGCGCTAATGACCTGCCCCACGGCCCGGAAGAGGGCACGCCGCAGCGCAACACCCGCGAGCGCCCGGACGAGCACGAGAACCAGGACCAGAGCGCCTCGCTGGCCGCCTATGCGGAAAACCACCGAGCCAGCCTGGCCGACAGCCTGCATCGCCTGTTCAGCCATCCCTTCGGCAGCTTCTTCACCTGCCTGGTGATGGGCATCACCCTCAGCCTGCCTATGGGCCTGTCGCTGTTGCTGGGCAACGTCGAGCGCCTCGGCGGCTCCTGGCAGCGCGCCGCACAGATTTCCCTGTTCCTCGACCTGAAGGCCAGCGACTCCCAAGGGCAGGACCTGCGCGAACAGATCGAGAAAATGCCCGATGTGATCGAGGCGCAGTTGATCAGCCGCGACGATGCGCTGAAGGAATTGCAGGAACAGTCCGGTCTGGGCGAGGCCCTGAAGGAATTACCCGACAACCCGCTGCCGGCGGTGATCTCGGTGACACCCAAGCAGATCGACAAGGCGCAACTGGATGCCTTGCGTCAACGCTTGTCCGAGTTGCCGGGTGTACAACAGGCACAGCTGGATCTGGTCTGGGTCGAGCGGCTGTCGGCGATCCTCAAGCTGGGCGACCGCTTCGTCTTCGGCCTGACGCTCCTGCTGGTGCTGACCCTGCTGCTGGTGATCGGTAACACCATCCGCCTGCACATTGAAAACCGCCGTAACGAAATCGAGGTGATCAAGCTGGTCGGCGGGACGGACGGTTACGTGCGCCGCCCCTTCCTCTATATGGGCGCGTTGTACGGCCTGGGCGCGGGCATCCTGTCCTGGGCGTTGCTGGCCTTCGGCCTGAACTGGCTGAACGGCGCGGTAGTCAACCTGGCCGGGCTCTACGGCAGCGACTTCGCCCTCGCCGGCGTGCCGGTGGATGACGGCCTGTCGCTCACCGTCGGCGCCGTGCTGCTGGGCTGGATCGGTGCCTGGCTGGCCGTGGCGCGCCACCTGCGGGAGCTGGCGCCACGCTGAAGCCCTTGATTTTACTGACTCTCGCAGAGTGTAAAGGAACTTTTACACCCGCTTGCAGTCAGATTTCGCAGTGCTACACTGCGCGAGTTTCGTGAATCGGAGGATTCGCATGACCACTTCTCTGCAACCTGTTTATGCCCTGGTTCCCGGTGCAAACCTGGAAGCCTATGTGCATTCGGTGAACAGCATTCCGCTGTTGTCGCCGGAGCAGGAGCGCGAACTGGCCGAACGCCTCTTCTATCAGCAAGACCTGGAAGCGGCACGGCAAATGGTTCTGGCGCACCTGCGCTTCGTCGTGCACATCGCCCGGAGTTATTCCGGGTACGGCCTGGCTCAGGCCGATCTGATCCAGGAAGGCAACGTCGGCCTGATGAAGGCCGTGAAGCGCTTCAACCCGGAAATGGGTGTGCGCCTGGTGTCGTTCGCCGTCCATTGGATCAAGGCGGAAATCCATGAGTTCATCCTGCGCAACTGGCGGATCGTGAAAGTCGCGACCACCAAGGCGCAGCGCAAGCTGTTCTTCAACCTGCGCAGCCAGAAGAAGCGTCTGGCCTGGCTGAGCAACGACGAAGTTCACCGCGTCGCCGAAAGCCTGGGCGTCGAAGCCCGCGAAGTCCGCGAGATGGAAAGCCGTCTCACCGGGCAGGACATGGCCTTCGATCCGGCGGCCGATGCCGACGACGAAAGCGCCTACCAGTCTCCGGCGCATTATCTGGAAGATCATCGCTACGACCCGGCGCGCCAGCTGGAGGAAGCGGACTGGAGCGACAGCTCCACCGCCAGCCTGCACGAGGCGCTGGAAGGCCTGGACGAGCGCAGCCGCGACATCCTCTACCAGCGCTGGCTGGCCGAGGAGAAGGCGACGCTGCACGACCTGGCAGCCAAGTACAACGTGTCCGCCGAGCGGATTCGTCAGCTGGAAAAGAACGCGATGAACAAACTCAAGGGTCGCATCGAAGCCTGACCGGCTTCGACGCGCCCCGGCGAGTCCGAGAACCGCACCCAGGTGCGGTTTTTTTCTGCCCGCGCAACCGGAGAGCTCCATGCCGCGCCTTCGCCCCATCCACGGGATGTTCTTCCTCGTCATCGCCGCGCTGGCGTTCGCCCTGGGTTCCTGGGTCGCCCGCACCGCGGCGCCGCCCAAGCCGCCGCAGTGGTTCGGCGAGTGGAAGGAAAAGGTCTTCGAGCCGTTGGCCGATGAGCGCCTGACGTTGAGCGAGCTCCAGGCCCAATTGCCGGGCGAGCTCTGGCTGACCGCCAGCCAGGACGGGCCGCAGTTGCACTATCGCGGCAAGTTGCAGGCCGACGAAGGACTCTGGCACGTCGAGGCGGAGCTGGCGCTGAGCCCGACGGAGCATGCCAGCCTGGCCAAGGCCACCGGCATGCAGCCCGGCAGCAAGGATCAGCCATTGAGTGCCGAGCTGATGCGCCAATTGGAGAGCAAGCCGGTCGCCGATCTGGCGCTGGCGCCGCAGGAGGAGCTGGCCGTTGGCCGTCTGGCGGTCAGCCTGGGTGATCCGAAGCTGCGCTTGCAGACCGATGGCGGCGAAGCCTGGGTCTACCCCGAGCGGGGCCTGACGCTGCTGCACAAGGATGGCCTGCTGCAATGGCTGCGCGTGGTCCCGCGCACCACGTTCGAGAAGACCGGGCCGCACTGAGCTTCTTGTTCAGGAGGCGTTCTGGAGGGGCAGGGCGGCGCTACAGCCGGTTGAGGTAGTCGTTACCGCCCAACTGCCACATCTGCTGGCGGATCCAGGCGGCGCGCTGGCGCACGTAGGCGCCGGGGCGGCTGGCGCTCCATTTGCGCGGGTTGGGCAGCACGGCGGCGAGCAGGCTGGCCTGCTGGCGCGACAGGCGCTGGGCGTCGACGCCGAAGTGGTGGCGCGCGGCGGCCTGGGCGCCGAAGACCCCGGAATCCCACTCCACGCTGTTCAGGTAGACCTCGAGAATCCGCTGCTTGGGCCAGAAGGTTTCGATCAGCAGGGTGAACCAGGCCTCGAAGCCTTTGCGCACCCAACTGCGGCCAGACCAGAGGAAGACGTTCTTCGCCACCTGCTGGCTGATGGTGCTGGCACCGCGCACGCTGCCGCCGTGTTCGTTGTGGGCCAGGGCCTTCTGGATCGCCGGCAGGTCGAAGCCGTGGTGTTCGGCGAATTTCTGGTCCTCGCCGGCGATCACCGCGATCTTCAGGTCTTCCGGCAATTCGTCCCAGGAGCGCCAACTGCGCTGCAGATCGATCGGTTTGCCGTCGAACCAGGACTCGATCTTGCGCTCCACCATCAGCATGCTGCCCGGCGGCGGTACCCAGCGCAGGACGATGACCAGCGCCACGCTGCCGGCAGCGAACCAGAGGGCGAACTTGAACAGACGGCGGAACAGGTTGCGCATGGTGGACTGGCTGAGCTTTGCCTGGGCGGATGAGCGGGCCATTATAGCGGCACTCATCTGCCTGGAGTTTTCGCATGCTGCGTATCTTCCTCATGCTTGCCGCCTTTTTCGGCTTCACCGGCGTGGCGCTCGGCGCCTTCGCCGCCCACGGCCTGAAAAACCGTCTCACTCCGGAGTACCTGGCGGTGTTCCAGACCGGCGTGCACTACCAGATGTTGCATGCTCTGGCCTTGCTGGGCGTGGCGCTGCTCTCGGTGCAGGTCGGCGGCGCGCTGGTGAAATGGGCCGGCTGGGCCTTCGTCATCGGCATCCTGCTGTTCTCCGGCAGCCTCTACCTGCTGACCCTGGCAGGCCTCGGCGTAGGCATCATCACGCCGATCGGCGGCCTGTTCTTCCTCGTCGGCTGGGCTCTGCTGCTGGCCGCAGCCGTGCGGCTGGGCTGACCCGGATGTCAGAAAAGCCCGAGTGCGACGCTCCGGTACCTTGGTCATCCGGCGCGATCGGGCTAGAATGCCGACCCCTCCAGCAACGACCGTCCCGCCCATGCGTATTCAGTTGAACGGCGAATCTTTCGAGCTGCCCGACGGCCACACCGTCGCCAACCTGCTCGAGCGTCTCGACCTCACCGGCAAGCGTGTTGCGGTCGAGCTCAATCAGGACATCGTGCCGCGCAGCCAGCACGCCGCCACCGCCCTGAGCGAAGGCGACCAGGTGGAAGTGGTGCATGCCATCGGCGGCGGCTAGCGGCCGCCACCCAGACTTTCAGGCCCCGCCCGCCTTTCCTTCAGGAGTGATCCGATGAGCCAACCCAACTCCAATCTGCCGGTCGACAAACCCTTCACCCTGGCTGGCCGCACCTACAGTTCGCGCCTGCTGGTCGGCACCGGCAAGTACAAGGACCTCGAAGAAACCCGCGTCGCCATCGAGGCCTCGGGGGCCGAGATCGTCACCGTGGCGGTGCGCCGCACCAACATCGGCCAGAACCCGGGCGAACCGAACCTGCTGGACGTGATCCCGCCGGATCGCTACACCATCCTGCCGAACACCGCCGGCTGCTACGACGCCGTCGAGGCCGTGCGCACCTGCCGCCTGGCCCGCGAGCTGCTCGATGGTCACAACCTGGTCAAGCTGGAAGTCCTGGCCGACCAGAAGACCCTCTTCCCCAACGTCGTCGAAACCCTCAAGGCCGCCGAAGTGCTGGTCAAGGACGGCTTCGACGTCATGGTGTACACCAGCGACGACCCGATCATCGCACGCCAGCTGGCCGAGATCGGCTGCATCGCGGTGATGCCGCTGGCCGGCCTGATCGGTTCGGGCCTGGGTATCTGCAACCCGTACAACCTGCGCATCATCCTCGAAGAAGCCAGCGTTCCGGTGCTGGTGGATGCCGGCGTGGGCACCGCCTCCGACGCCACCATCGCGATGGAGCTGGGCTGCGAGGCCGTGCTGATGAACACCGCCATCGCCCACGCGCAGAATCCGGTGATGATGGCCGAAGCCATGAAGCACTCCATCGTCGCCGGCCGCCTGGCCTACCTGGCCGGCCGCATGCCGCGCAAGCTGTATGCCAGCGCGTCGTCGCCGATGACGGGCCTGATCAACTAAGTATTTCCACCCCAGCGCGCGGGCCGGTTTGCCTCTGGTAACCGGCCCGCGTGTGCATTTACCCGCAAGGTTCGAGTCATGAGTGACATTCCCGAGAATCAGCCCGAAAACCAGCCCGACGGCGATAACCGGCCGATGCGCACCATCAAGAGCTTCGTGATGCGCGCCGGGCGCACCACCCTCGGCCAGCAGCGCGGCCTCGAGCAGGGCTGGCCGAAGTACGGCCTGGAGCTGGCCGACGGCCTGCGGGACTTCGACCAGGTGTTCGGGCGCCAGGCGCAGCGCACCTTCGAGATCGGTTTCGGCATGGGCCACGCGACCCTGGAAATGGCCGCCGCTGCGCCGGACCAGGACTTCATCGGCGTGGAAGTGCACCGTCCGGGCGTCGGCGCACTGCTCAACGGCATGCTCACCCAGGACCTGACCAATATCCGCGTCTACAGCTGCGACGCCCTGGAAGTGCTGCGTGACTGCGTGGCCGACGCCAGCCTCGACCGCCTGCTGTTGTTCTTCCCGGACCCGTGGCACAAGTCGCGTCACCACAAGCGTCGTATCGTGCAGCCGGCCTGGGCCGAGCTGGTGCGGCAGAAGCTGAAGGTCGGCGGCGTGCTGCACATGGCCACCGACTGGGAAAACTATGCCGAGCAGATGCTGGAAGTGATGAATGCCGCACCCGGCTACCGCAACCTTTCGGCGGATAATACCTACGTACCGCGTCCGGATGAGCGTCCGGTGACCAAGTTCGAGCGCCGTGGCGAGCGCCTGGGTCATGGCGTCTGGGACCTCAAGTTCGAACGTGTCGACTGAACTGCCCGAAGGCCTGCCAAGCAGGCCTTTTTCATGGATGAACACCGAATAGACCGGGACCACCCGGCGGCCGGGAAGGCCAGCCTCACCTCCTGACAAGAGCGGCGTTCGCCGCCGAAGAAAATAAGAGTGGCGGACAGGAGTCCGCCGCAAAGGAGTTTGCTGTGTTGAAGAAACTTGCTGTACTGCTGATGGCGGGGGTATGGGCCCTGCCGACGCAGGCGAAAGTCGATGCCGCCGAAGCGGCGCGACTGGGCGGCGACCTGACGCCGATGGGGGCGCAGAGAGCCGGCAACGCCAGCGGCACCATCCCGGCCTGGAACGGTGGCATCACCACCCCGCCGGCCGGCTACCAGCCCGGTACCCACCATGTCGATCCGTATGCCGCCGACACCGTGCAGTACAAGGTCGACAGCCAGAACCTGGCGCAGTACCAGGCGCTGCTCACGCCGGGTACCCAGGCGCTGCTGCAGGAGAACCCGGACTACTACCTGCGCGTGTTCCCCAGCCGCCGCAGCGCCGCGCTGCCCCAGCGCATCTACGACGCCACCCGCTTCAACGCCGAGAACGCCGAGCTGATCGCCGACGGCAACGGTGTGCAGGGCGCCGCCGCCGGCGTGCCGTTCCCGATTCCGAAGAGCGGCCTGGAAGCGATCTGGAACCACATCATGCGCTACCGCGGCGAGCAGATTCACCTGGTGACCAACCAGGCCGCCGTGCTCGCCAACGGCAGCTACAACCTGCTCAAGCTCGACCGCTACGTGTACTTCAACTACGGTCGCGAGGGCATGACCCCGCAGGACCTGAACAATACCCTGTTCTACTACAAGTACAACGTGGTCGCCCCGGCCAAGCTGGCCGGTTCCGCGCTGGTGGTGCAGGAAACCCTCGACCAGGTGCTGTCGATCCGCAAGGCCTGGCGCTTCAACCGGGGCGAACGCCGCGTGCGCCGCCTGCCGACCCTGGCCTACGACAGCCTGCAGCCGGACACCAACGGCCTGGCCACCGCCGACACCGTGGACGTCTACAACGGCGCCCCGGACCACTACGAGTGGCAACTGTTGGGCAAGCGCGAGATGCTGGTGCCCTACAACAGCTACGCGGTGCACCAGAAGGGCATTCCCTACGCCGACATCCTGCGCACCAAGACCCTCAACCCCGCGCTGCTGCGCTACGAACCGCACCGCGTCTGGGTGGTCGAGGCGACCCTGCGCAAGGGCATGAGCCATCCGTTCGCCAAGCGCCGCTTCTACCTGGACGAAGACAGCTGGCAGATCCTCGCCACGGACATCTACAACCAGGACGGCAAGCTGATCCGTGCCCAGGAAGTGCATCCGATCAACTACTACGACGTGCCGATGGTGCTCAGCACCCTGGAAGCGCTGTACGACTTCGAGGGCGCGCGTTACTTCGTCGATGGCCTGGACAACAACGAGCCGATGTACGACTTCAACGCCTCGCTGGGGCCGCGTGACTTCACCCCGCTGGCGTTGCGCCGCGAGGGCAACTGAGTCGAACAGAGGCCGCCGCGAGGCGGCCTTTGTCCATCCGTGCGACGTGGCTGGGCAAACCTGCAGGATCGAGGGGGACGCCCAGTCCTTGTTCGCGAACCGCCTCAACGTCGGTGCCGCCGGATGACTCTTTCGCGAGCAAGCTCGCTCCTACGAAAGCAGTCTGCGTCACTCGATCAACTCGGCGCCAAGAACCGTGGTTTCCGGCATGCGCATCGGCGCCGGACTGATCTGCAGGTACTTGATGCTGGCACGCGGAATGATCAGCAGGTCGCCATCCACCTCGATGCTGATGACCGGCGACTCCATCTGTTTGCGGATGCCGCGGGCCACCTCGGTGGGATCGTCGCTCTGCTGTGGGAAGCGCAGCGCCAGGCGCTGGCCATCGGCGAAATGCAGGTAGAGATGCTTGATCGGTTTCATGTGTCCTCCGGCGGTGGTTGGTGGCCAACCGCCGGAGGCACGCAGGTCAACTGCGGTCGGCGATCATGCCAATCACGAAGAACACTAGCAGCAGGACGGGCGCCAGGGTGTAGTTGTTGAAGTAATCCAGGCCCTTGGCCAGCCACGGGGTGACGAAGACCATCGCCAGGCCGTAGCCCACGGCGCAGATCAGCACGAACAGCAGGGTACGGAAGACGAAGTTCAGGCTGCCGATGCGCTGCTGTACCCAGGCGTTGATCGCCGGGCCGAACAGCACCAGCACGGTGGCCATGATCGCCAGGGCGATGTCGGACAGGTGGCCACGGCACCAGCGGGAGACGTTGGCAATCAGGTCGAGCGCGAAGTCCATTGGGGCTCCTTGGGATTCAGAGTCGCCGGGGAGTGTACACGCCGGGCAACGCTGTCGTCGCCCGGCCTGTAGTGGCGGCATGGGCTCAGGGCAGGAAGCGCTGCAGCAGGTCGTTGAGGAACAGCTGGCCGCGCTCGGTGGGGGCCAGGCGCTGCGGATCGTCGCTCAGCAGGCCGTCGGCGCGGGCTTGCCGGCAGGCGTCGGCGATGGCCGCCAGCGGCAGGCCGGTGCGCTCGGTGAAGAGGGCGGCGGGGACGCCGTCGGTCAGGCGCAGGGCGTTCATCATGAACTCGAAGGGCAGGTCGTCCGGCTCAAGGTCGCGTTCGCCGGCCTGGAAGGGTTTTTCCGGGTTCAGGTAGTCCTTCGGCAGGCGAGTCTTCCAGGTGCGCAGGATGCGGCCTTGCGGGGTGCTCAGCTTGGCGTGGGCGCCGGCGCCGATGCCGAGGAAGTCGCCGAAGGTCCAGTAGTTCAGGTTGTGCCGTGCGCGCTGGCCGTTCCGGGCATAGGCCGAGGTTTCGTACTGGACGTAGCCCGCCTCGGCGAGCAGCGCCTGGCCGGCTTCCTGGATTTCCCACAGCTGGTCGTCCTCGGGCAGCTCCGGCGGCTGGCTCCAGAACACCGTGTTCGGCTCCATGGTCAGCTGGTACCAGGACAGGTGCGTCGGCGCGAGTGCTATAGCCTGGCGCAGATCGCTCAGCGCATCGGCGACGCTCTGCTCGGGCAGGCCGTGCATCAGGTCCAGGTTGAAGTTGTCGAAACCGGCGCGACGGGCCATTTCGGCGGCGCGTACCGCTTCGTCGCCGTCATGGATACGACCCAGGGCCTTGAGCTTCTCGCCCTGGAAGCTCTGGATGCCGATGGACAGCCGGTTGATGCCCAGCTTTCGGTAGTCGGCGAACTTGGCCTGCTCGAAGGTGCCGGGGTTGGCTTCCAGGGTGATCTCGATGTCGTCCTCGAAGCCGACCTGGCGTTCCAGACCTTCGAGGATACGGCCCAGCGCCTGGGCGGAGAACAGGCTGGGCGTACCGCCGCCGAAGAAGATCGAGGTCAGCTTGCGACCGTGCACGTAGCCATGATCGGCCGCCAGGTCAGCCAGCAGCGCCTCGACGTAAGCGTCCTCGGGCAGCTCCGGGCCGGCGGCATGGGAGTTGAAGTCGCAATAGGGGCATTTGCGTACGCACCAGGGAATGTGGACGTACGCGGACAGCGGTGGCAGGCGGAAGCCGGAAGCCACCGGCCCTGCGTCGAGCCCGTGGCTTCCTGCCTGGCTCATAGACCCAGCCGCTGCTTCAGCAGGGCCATCGCGCGGGCGCGGTGGCTGAGCTGGTTCTTCTGCTGGGGTGGCAGTTCGGCACTGGAGCACTCGGCTTCCGGCACCCAGAACAGCGGGTCGTAGCCGAAGCCGTGCTCGCCACGGGCTTCGCGCAGGATGCTGCCGTGCCAGAGGCCTTCGCAGAGGATCGGCAGCGGGTCGTCGGCGTGGCGGACCAGGGCCAGCACGCTGACGAACTGGGCGCCGCGCTCTGCATCCGGCACGTCCTTCAGGGCGTCCAGCAGCTTGGCGTTGTTGGCCGCATCGCCCTGGCCGTCGGCGTAGCGCGCGGAATAGATGCCCGGCGCGCCGCCAAGATAGTCCACCGCCAGGCCCGAGTCGTCGGCCAGCGCCGGCAGGCCGGAGATGCGCGCGGCGTTGCGGGCCTTGAGGATGGCGTTCTCGACGAAGGACAGGCCGGTTTCTTCCGGCTCCACATCACTGAACTCGCCGATCGAGCACACCTTCACGTGGGCGCCGAGCATGGCCTGGAGTTCCTTGAGTTTGCCGGCGTTGTGACTGGCCAGCACCAGTTGTTCGAGCTTGATCATTCGTCGGGGAAGATTTCCTGCATGAAGTCGAAGCTCTGCGGCGCTTCGCCTCCGGACTGGACCTGGATGGTGAAGGTCAGGGTTTCGCGGCCCTCGATGGGGAACTGCGCGAGGTTATAGACGGCGCCTTCCTCGACCACACGCTTGAAGGTCAGGGGGATGGTCTGGCCCATCAGGTTCTTGGCACTGCCGGCGACGGTGGCGTTGGCTGGTTTGCCGTTGCTGTCCAGCGGCACGATGTTGACCACGCCCTGGGCCTTGCTGCGCACCACGCCTACGGCCGAGGCGACCTTGGGCTGGAGGAAGCTGGAGTTGAACACGCTGTAGTGGACCTGGAGGTCACCCAGGCGCTTGACCTGTTCGGCGACGGCGGGCAGGGCGAGAGCCAGGCAGGCGATGAAGGTAAGCAGGCGGCGCATGATAGTTCTCCTGGGGTCGATCAGATGGCGATGCGATGGTCCTGCACGCCAGGGCCGCTGACCCGGTAGATGCCGATCTCACCCAACAGATTAGGCCAAACTCGCGAGGCCCAGCCATGCTGGTGCTCGCGGTCTACCGCCAGACGGTCGAGAACCTTCACGTGCAGGTCCTGGCACAAGGCTTCGAAGTCGCCGAAGGTGCAGAAGTGGATGTTCGGCGTGTTGTACCAAGTGTACGGAAGGAAGTCCGACACCGGCATGCGACCGTTGCGCGCGAGGTACCAGCGGCAGCGCCAGTGGCCGAAGTTGGGGAAGGTGATGATGCAGGTCTTGCCCACTCGCAGCATTTCCGCCAGCACCTTGTCCGGGTAGCGCAGGGCTTGCAGGGATTGGGTCATCACCACCACGTCGAAACTGTCGCTGGCGAAGTTGCCCAGGCCTTTGTCCAGGTCCTGTTCGATGACGTTGACGCCACGCTCGATGCAGGTGGCGATCTTGTCGGCGTCGATTTCCAGGCCGTAGCCGCTGACCTGCTTGTGGTCGCGCAGCCAGGCGAGCAACTCGCCGTCGCCGCAGCCCAGGTCGAGTACCTGGCTGCCGGCGGGGATCCAGTCTTGGATGATGTCCAGGTCGGCACGCATGGCGTTCCTTCTTATACGCTGATGCGGTTCATGTAACCGCTGAAGGCTTGCAGGTAGCGTGGAATCGGCATCAGGAAGGCGTCGTGGCCTTGCGGTGCGTCGATTTCCAGGTAGCTGACGTTCTTCTTCGCCGCCAGCAGGGCGTCGACGATTTCTCGCGAGCGCGCCGGGGAGAACCGCCAGTCGGTGGTGAAGGACATCAGGCAGAAGTCCGCCTTCACCCCGGCCAGGGTCTGCGCCAGGTCGTCACCGCAGGAGGCTGCGGGGTCGAAGTAGTCCAGCGCCTTGGTCATCAGCAGGTAGGTGTTGGCGTCGAAACGGGTGGAGAACTCCTCGCCCTGGTAGCGCAGGTAGCTTTCCACTTGGAACTCGACGCTGTGCAGGTCGTAGTTGAGCTTCTCCGACTTCATGTCGCGGCCGAACTTGGCGCCCATCGCATCATCGGAGAGATAGGTGATGTGCCCGACCATCCGCGCCAGGCGCAGGCCGCGGCGGGGAATCACGTCGTGTTCCTGGAAGTGGCCGTCGAAGAACTCGGGGTCCGAGAGGATCGCCTGGCGCGCCACTTCGTTGAAGGCGATGTTCTGTGCCGACAACTTGGGCGCGCTGGCGATGCACAGGCAGTGGCGCACGCGCTCGGGGTAGCTGATGGTCCACTGCAGGGCCTGCATGCCGCCCAGGCTGCCGCCAACGATGGCGGCCCAGCTCTGGATGCCGAGGCGGTCGGCCAGGCGTGCCTGGCTGTTGACCCAGTCTTCCACGGTGACCACCGGGAAATCCGCGCCATAGCTCTTGCCGGTGGCCGGGTTGAGGCTGGTTGGCCCGGTAGAGCCGTTGCAGCCGCCCAGGTTGTTCAGCGCGACGACGAAGAACTTGCGGGTGTCGATGGGCTTGCCCGGACCGATGCAACTGTCCCACCAGCCCGGCTTGCGCTCTTCGCTGCTGTGGTAGCCGGCGGCGTGGTGGTGGCCGGACAGCGCATGGCAGATCAGCACGGCGTTGCTCGCCGTGGCGTTCAGCTCGCCGTAGGTCTCGATCACCAGTTGGTATTCGGGCAGTGTCTTGCCACAGGCCAAGGGCAGCGGCTCGCTGAACTGCAGCGTCTGGGGAGAGACCAGACCGACGGAATCTTCGGGGAAGACTGTAGGCATCGACCCAGCTCAAGAATAAAAAGGAGGGCCAGTCTAAAGAGCGCCGCCCCTAGCGGCAAGCGCTGGGGCGGGGTTCAGGCGCGTTGCGAGCCGGGCAGGGTGACGACCTTGGCCTGGCGCTGCAGAGGCGAGGGGCGGCGGAGTTGGCGATGGATGTCGGAGGCGTCGGCGAGCTGTTTTTCCAGCTCGTCGGTGTAACGCCCCAGCAGCAGCGAGCGCTGGCGCGCCTGCTGGGTTTCCTGGGCCAGCCCCTTGAGCCGCAGCATGTGGGTTTCCAGCAGTTGCTTGTGTTCCAGGCTGTACTGCATCAGCGGCATCAGGGCATCGGCGGCCCATTGCTCGGCTTCCGCACGCAGGCGCTGGTGCAGGCCGATGACTTCCTGGGCCACGGTGGCGAAGAAGCGCCGGGTGAGGGCGCGCTGTTCGGTCAGCAGGGTTTTCAGGTGCAGGCGGAAGCGGTCGGCCTTGTCCTGCAGCTTGGTCAGTTCGCGCAGGTAGCGATCGACGCGGAACTGCGGGGCGTCCAGGGCGTTGAGCGGGTTCTCCTGGTTGTGTCGCTGGTAGATCGCCTCGACCATGCGGTTGGCGGCCTGCGCCTCGTGGTGCAGGCCGATCAGGTCGCCCTGTACGGTGCGGAAGAACTGCAGGATCGCCTGGTTGATGCCCACGGTGGTCCAACTGCCCCGGAGCTTTTCGCGCACCTTCTTCAGGTGCTGCTCCAGGCGCTCGGCGCGCAGGGCTTCGCGCAACTGTTCCCCCTGATGGCGCAGCAGGCGCTGGTTGGTCTTCAGGTTGAGCAGGCGCTTGTGATGCTGGCTGTGGTCTTCCTTGGTCTTGGCGGTCAGCTCGAACAGCAGTTGGCCGCTGTCGTGCTGCTGGCTGTCGAGCAGGGCGTGCTGCTCCTTCACCTTTTCCAGGCGCACGCGCAGGGTGTGCTGGGTGTTGTGCACCAGCGACAGCACCTGGCCGAGCACGGCGTCTTCGAGCAGGCGTTCCTTCTGCATGACGATGCGCTCGCAGAGCAGGTCCTCGAGGCTTTCCATCTGGCTGCGAGCCAGCAGTTCGCGGTCGCCGCGCACCTTGGCCAGGAGCGCCTGCTTGGCCGACAACGGCAGCACGTCGTCATGGCCGATGCCCAACTGACGCGCGGTAGCGGCCTGGATCTGGCGGATGGCGTTCTGCACGAAGTTCTCGCCGGCCAGGTCGTCCCACAGCACGTCGATCTTGTTCAGCACCGCGTAGAGCGTGGTGTGGCTGTCTTCGCCCAACTGGCGGATGTGGTTCTGCCAGATCGCCATGTCGGAGGCGGTGACGCCGGTGTCCGCGGCCAGCAGGAAGAGGATCGACTGGGCGGCGGGCAGCATCGACAGGGTCAGCTCGGGCTCGCTGCCCAGCGCGTTCAGGCCGGGGGTGTCGAGGATGCGCAGACCCTGGCGCAGCAGCGGGTGGTCGAAGTTGACCAGTGCGTGGCGCCAGGCCGGTACCAGCACCATGCCGGGCTTGTCGGTGGTTTCCAGCATGTCCGGGTGGAAGCCCAGCTGGATCGCCTGTTCCACCGGCAGCGGCTTGGTCTTGGCGACTTGGGCGAAGGCCAGGGCCATGTTGGCCGGGTCGGATGTATCCAGCGGAATGTTCACCCAGTGCCGGGGGATGCGCTTGAACTGCGCGACGCTGGCGTCGGCCATGCGGGTTTCGATCGGCAACAGGCGGATGTAGGGCCGCTCCGAGCGTGGGTCGAAGAACAGTTCGGTGGGGCACATGGTGGTGCGCCCGGCCTGGGAGGGCAGCATGCGCCGGCCGTAGCCGGAGAAGAACAGGCTGTTGATCAGCTCGGTCTTGCCGCGCGAATACTCGCCGACGAAGGCCAGGGTGATGTGATCGACGCGCAGCAGGTGCAGGGTGCGTTCGAGGCGGCTCTCGATGTCCGGCGTGTTCAGCCGGCAGCGCTCCAGCAGGCTGCGATAACGGGTGATCTCCCGGACCAGCTCCCGTTTCCAGGTGACGTAGGCATCGATCTGCTGACTGAGACGTTCCATGCTCATTCAGGCGTTCCTTAGGCTGGCGCATCCTGCGCGGGGATGAATGCCGTGGATTATGCGACGGCGCGCAATAGCGTCAATTGGCCTTCATCACAATACCGCGCGTAAGGTCGGCCAAGGCTACCGAGCGGTAATCCCCAGCTCCGCCGGGAGCTTCGTTGGCCGTGGAATGCGCACGCGCTTCTGCCGGTTCAGCTCGCCGCTGACCAGCTGCACCTGGCTTTTCGGCACGCCGAAGGCCTTGCCGAGGAAGGCCAGCAGATGGGCGTTGGCCTTGCCTTCCACCGGCGGCGCGGTGAGGCGGATTTTCAGGCGCTCACCGTGCAACCCGGCGAACTCGTCGCGGCTCGCCTTGGGTTGCAGGTGGCAATCGAGGATCAGGTCCTCGCCGTCCCAGCGGTAGAAGGACACGCCTGACTCACATGAACGGGCTGAGGATCTGCGGCATTCCGGTCATGGCTGCCAGGTTGCCGATCACCAGCATGTCGATCAGTTTCAGCGCGATGAACGCGAAGATCGGCGAGATATCCAGCCCGCCGAGGTTCGGCAGCAGCTTGCGGAAAGGTGCCAGGAACGGCTCGCAGATCTGGTTCACCAGTTGGGCGCCGGGGTTGTAGCTGCCCGGGGCGACCCAGGAGAGGATCACGCTGATGATCAGGGCGAAGAAGAATACCTTGAGGAACAGCGAGGTCACTGCGATCACCGACCACACCAGCAGTTGCAGGATGTAGCCGCCGACGCCGTAGCCCATCAGGGTCAGGGTGACGACCATCAGCAGCAGCTGGACCAGGATGGCCAGCACCAGCGAGGCGAAGTCGACGCCGCCGAAGCCGGGGATGATGCGGCGCAGCGGGTTCAGCAGCGGCTTGGTGGCGCGCACGATGAACTGGCTGAGCGGGTTGTAGAAGTCGGCGCGCACCAGTTGCAGGATGAAGCGCAGTAGGACGATCAGCAGGTACAGGCTGCCGAGCGTCTGGAGGACATAGATGGCAGCGGTGGAAAGACCGGTCATTGAGGGCTCCTCGTCATTGACCCAGTTGTTCGGCCAGCTCGGCGGAGCGATGGTCGGCGGCGCCTACCGCCTTCTCCACCAGCGCTTCGAAACCGTTGGCCTGGAAAGTGGTGATGGCAGCTTCGGTGGTGCCGTTGGGCGAGGTCACGCGGCGGCGCAGCTCGGCCGGATCGACATCGCTGGTGGTGGCCATCTGCGCGGCGCCCAGGGCGGTCTGGCGGGCCAGCTGGCCGGCGACGTTGCGGGACAGGCCTAGTTTCTCGCCGGCGGCGGTCATGGCTTCCATAAGAAGGAAGAAGTAGGCCGGGCCGCTGCCGGAAACGGCGGTGACCGCGTCGATCTGCTTTTCCGCGTCCAGCCACAGGGCGATGCCCACGGCGCTCAGCAGCTTCTCGGCCTGCTCGCGCTGGGCGGCGCTGACGCTGGCGTTGGCATACAGGCCGCTGGCGCCCAGGCCGACCAGGGCCGGGGTGTTGGGCATGCAGCGGACGATGGCGCGCGGCTGGCCGTTCACCGCGCCCAGCCAGCGTTCCAGGCTGGCGCAGGGGATGCCGGCGGCGATCGAGACGATCAGGGCGTTGCCCGACAGCGCCGGGGCCAGGGCCTGGCAGACGTCCTTCATGACCTGCGGCTTGACCGCCAGGACCACCACGTCGGCGCCGGCCACGGCGCTGGCGTTGTCGCCGACCACGTCGATGCCGTGCTCGGCGGCGATCTTCGCGCGCTGCTCGGCGCCCGGATCGCTGGCGCGGATGTCCCCCGCGGCGACGCCCTTGGCGCGCAGGCCGCCGATGAGACTGGCGGCCATGTTGCCGGCGCCGATGAAGGCAATGTGGGTGTTGCTCATGGAGTCTCTTCCTTTATTCAGTGCGAGGTGCCGTAGTCGCGGGCGCCGAACAGGGCGGTACCGATCCGCACCCAGGTGGCGCCTTCGTCGATGGCGGCTTCGAGATCGTGGCTCATGCCCATTGACAGGGTGTCCAGGCCGAGGTTCAGGGCGTGCATCAGCTCGCGCAGGCGGGCGAACGCGGCATGCTGCGCGGCAACGTCTTCGGTTGGCTCTGGTATGGTCATCAGGCCGCGCAGTTTCAAGTGGGGCAGTTGCGCCACCGCCTGGGCGAGGGCGGGCAACTCCTCGGGGGAGCAGCCGGACTTGCTGTCCTCGCCGCTGACGTTCACCTGCAGCAGCACGTTCAGCGGCGGCAGGTTCGCCGGACGCTGTTCGGACAGGCGCTGGGCGACCTTCAGGCGGTCCACCGAGTGCACCCACTGGAAATGTTCGGCGATGGGGCGGGTCTTGTTCGACTGGATCGGGCCAATGAAATGCCAGGTCAGCGCCAGGTCCGCCAGCTCGGCCTGCTTGGCCAGGGCTTCCTGCAAGTAGTTCTCGCCGAAATCGGCCAAGCCGCAGGCGAACGCCTCGCGGATGTCGGCGGCGGATTTGGTCTTGCTGACGGCCAGCAACTGCACCGAATCTGGCGTGCGATTTTTCGCTTGTTCCGCCTCACGGATTCGTACGCGAACCTTTGCAATATTCTCTGCTATCGTGGACATTACCTGCGCTTTTCCGCCCGGCTGCTGCGATTTCTGCGGCATTCTACCTGCTTGCTCTTGATTGGGGAGTCCCATGGATATTACCGAGTTGCTCGCCTTCAGCGCCAAGCAGGGCGCTTCGGACCTGCACCTCTCGGCCGGTCTGCCGCCGATGATCCGCGTCGACGGTGATGTTCGCCGGATCAACCTGCCGCCCCTGGAGCACAAGCAGGTCCATGCGCTGATCTATGACATCATGAACGACAAGCAGCGCAAGGATTTCGAAGAATTTCTGGAAACCGACTTTTCCTTCGAAGTCCCCGGGGTCGCCCGTTTCCGGGTCAACGCCTTCAACCAGAACCGTGGCGCCGGCGCCGTGTTCCGGACCATTCCCTCCAAGGTACTCACGATGGAGGACCTGGGGATGGGAGAAGTGTTCAAACGTGTTTCAGACGTGCCACGCGGCCTGGTGCTGGTGACCGGCCCGACCGGCTCGGGCAAGTCCACTTCGCTGGCGGCGATGCTCGACTACCTGAACAACACCAAGTACAGCCACATTCTCACTGTCGAAGACCCGATCGAATTCGTCCATGAGTCGAAGAAGTGCCTGGTCAATCAGCGCGAAGTGCACCGCGACACCCTCGGCTTCAACGAGGCGCTGCGCTCGGCCCTGCGTGAGGACCCGGACATCATCCTGGTGGGCGAGATGCGTGACCTGGAGACCATCCGCCTGGCGCTGACCGCCGCGGAAACCGGCCACCTGGTATTCGGCACCCTGCACACCACCTCCGCGGCCAAGACCATCGACCGTATCGTCGACGTGTTCCCCGCCGAGGAGAAGTCGATGGTCCGCTCCATGCTCTCCGAATCGCTGCAGGCGGTGATCTCCCAGACCCTGCTGAAGAAGATCGGCGGCGGTCGGGTGGCGGCCCACGAGATCATGATCGGCACCCCGGCGATCCGTAACCTGATCCGCGAGGACAAGGTCGCGCAGATGTACTCGGCCATCCAGACCGGCGGCGCGATCGGCATGCAGACCCTGGACATGTGCCTCAAGGGCCTGGTCGCCAAGGGGCTGGTTACCCGCGATGCGGCGAAAGAAAAAGCCAAGATCCCGGAAAACTTCTAACCCCACCGGGCCGCTGCGGCCCGGCGCACGGAGCGCGCCACACGCACTCGCTCCGTGATTCGACAGCACTGTCGCAGTCAGCGTGAACCTGCGCGAGAACGATCATGGAATTCGAGAAGCTGTTGCGCCTGATGGTGGAAAAGGGGGCCTCGGACCTGTTCATCACGGCGGGCGTGCCGCCGTCGATGAAGGTCAACGGCAAGGTGTTGCCGGTGACCAAGACCGCGCTGTCGCCGGAGCAGACCCGCGAAACCGTGCTCTCGGTGATGAACGAACAGCAACGCCGCGAGTTCGCCGAGAACCATGAGTGCAACTTCGCCATCAGCGCCCGTGGCATCGGCCGTTTCCGGGTCAGCGCCTTCTACCAGCGCAACCTGGTGGGCATGGTGCTGCGCCGCATCGAGACCAATATCCCGACCATCGAAGACCTCAAGCTGCCGGAAGTCCTCAAGAAACTGGCGATGACCAAGCGTGGCCTGGTGATCTTCGTCGGCGCCACCGGTACCGGCAAGTCCACCTCGCTGGCGGCGATGATCGGCTACCGCAACAAGAACTCCACCGGCCACATCATCTCCATCGAAGACCCTATCGAGTACATCCACCAACACCAGGGCTGCATCGTCACCCAGCGCGAGGTGGGCCTGGATACCGATACCTTCGAAGTGGCCCTGAAGAACACCCTGCGCCAGGCGCCGGACGTGATCATGATCGGCGAGGTGCGCTCGCGCGAGACCATGGACCACGCCGTGGCCTTCGCCGAAACCGGCCACCTGTGCCTGGCGACCCTGCACGCCAACAACGCCAACCAGGCGCTGGAGCGGATCATCCACTTCTTCCCGGCCGACCGGCATGGCCAGGTGTGGATGGACCTCTCGCTTAACCTCAAGGCCATCGTCGCCCAGCAACTGGTGCCGACCCCGGACGGCAAGGGCCGCCGCGCGGTGATCGAGGTATTGCTGAACACCCCGCTGGCCGCCGACCTGATTCGCAAGGGCGAGGTACACGAGCTCAAGCCGCTGATGAAGCGCTCCACCGAGCAAGGCATGCAGACCTTCGACCAGGCGCTGTACCAACTCTACAGCCAGGGCGAGATCACCTACGAAGACGCCCTGGCCTACGCCGACTCGGCGAACGACCTGCGCCTGATGATCAAGCTGGGCTCGGAAACCGATGCCGACCACCTGTCCAGCATGACCCAGGGGCTGACCCTGGAGATGAGCGACGACGACCCGAACCGCCGCTTCCGCTGACCCTCCTTCGAGAAGCCCGCCTAGCGCGGGCTTTTCGTTTATCCTGAGCGCATCGCAACGACACGGGAGACAGGCATGTCCGCCAACCCTGACACCCACAGCAAGGTCATCGGCTACCTGCTGTGGATCTTCGGCTTCACCGGTTCGCACCGCTTCTACTATGGCCGGCCGGTCACTGGCACCATCTGGTTCTTCACCCTCGGCTTGTTCTTCATCGGCTGGATCATCGACCTGTTCCTCATCCCCTCGATGGACGATGCGGCGGACCAGCGCTACCGCGCCGGCGGTGTGGACTACAACGTCGCCTGGATCCTGCTGACCTTCCTCGGCGTGTTCGGCGTACACCGCATGTACATGGGCAAATGGCTCACCGGCCTGCTCTACCTGCTGACCGGAGGCCTGTTCCTGGTGGGCGTGCTGTACGACTTCTGGACGCTGAACAGCCAGATCTCCGAGCGCAACGGCCCGCAGCGGATCTGATCGGTCTTTTGTAGGAGCGAGCTTGCTCGCGAGCCGCACGGCACGAGGTCTTTTCGCGAGCAGGCCCGCTCCTACAAGAGCAGCCGTCTTTCGTCGCGCCGCCTGGCGCGAGCTGTGCCGCCCGCCTAAGGTCAGGAGGACAGTAGCAGGCGCCACCGGGCGATCCCCGGGGTGCCCCGAAGGAGTGGCTGCCATGAGCAACGAATCCCGCCCCGCCGTACTCGACCTGATCGGCAATACCCCCCTGGTCCGCGTCACGCGTTTCGATACCGGACCCTGCACCCTGTTCCTCAAGCTCGAATCACAGAACCCCGGTGGCTCCATCAAGGACCGCATCGGCGTCGCCATGATCGAAACCGCCGAGCGCGACGGCCGGCTCAAGCCCGGCGGGGTGATCGTCGAGGCCACCGCCGGCAACACCGGCCTGGGCCTGGCGCTGGTGGGGCGCGCCAAGGGCTACCGGGTGGTGCTGGTGGTGCCGGACAAGATGTCCACCGAGAAGGTCCTGCACCTGCGGGCGATGGGTGCCGAGGTGCACATCACCCGCTCGGACGTCGGCAAGGGCCATCCCGAGTATTACCAGGACGTCGCCGCGCGGCTGGCGAAAGACCTGCCCGATGCCTTCTTCGCCGACCAGTTCAACAACCCTGCCAACCCGCTGGCCCACGAGACCGGCACCGGCCCGGAAATCTGGGCGCAGACCGGCCATGATCTCGACGCCGTGGTGGTCGGGGTCGGCTCCGCCGGTACGCTGACCGGTCTCACGCGCTTCTTCCAGAAGGTCCAGCCCGAGCTGGAAATGGTCCTGGCCGACCCGGTGGGTTCGATCATGGCCGAGTACTCGCGCTCCGGTGCTATCGGCACGCCCGGCTCCTGGGCGGTAGAGGGCATCGGCGAAGACTTCGTACCGTCGATTGCCGACCTCTCCAGCGTGCGCCACGCCTACTCGATCAGCGACGAGGAAAGCTTCGCCACCGCCCGCGAGCTGCTGCGCAACGAAGGCATCGCCGCCGGTTCGTCCACCGGCACGCTGCTGGCCGCCGCGTTGCGCTTCTGCCGCGAGCAGAAGGAACCCAAGCGCGTGGTCAGCCTGGTCTGCGACACCGGCACGCGCTACCTGTCGAAGATCTACAACGACCAGTGGATGACCGACCAGGGCCTGCTGCAGCGCAAGCGCTACGGCGACCTGCGCGACATCATCGCGCGGCGCTTCGAGGAAGGCCGGGTGGTCAGCGTCGGTCCCGGCGACACCCTGCTCACCGCCTTCCAGCGCATGCGCCTGGCCGATATCTCGCAACTGCCGGTGCTCGATGGCGGCCGCCTGGTCGGCGTGATCGACGAGTCGGACATCCTGCTGGGCGTGCACGACGATCCCAGCCACTTCCGCAGCGACGTCGCCAGCGCCATGAGCGATGCGCCCGAAACCCTTGCGCCCGGCGCCAGCCTGGCCGAGCTGGAAGCCGTGCTCGATCGCGGCCTGGTCGCCATCATCGCCGACGCCTCGGGCTTCCACGGTCTGATCACCCGATTCGATTTGCTCAACCATTTGCGGAGGACCCTCCCATGAGCCAGCACGACGACCGCCTCGGTTTCGCCACCCGTGTGATCCACGCCGGGCAGGAGCCGGACCCGTCCACCGGGGCGATCATGCCGCCGATCTACGCCAACTCCACCTACCGCCAGGACAGCCCCGGTGTGCACAAGGGGCTCGACTACGGGCGCTCGCACAATCCCACGCGCTGGGCGCTGGAGCGCTGCGTGGCGGACCTGGAAGGCGGCAGCAAGGCGTTCGCCTTCGCCTCCGGCTTGGCGGCCATCTCGGCGGTGCTGGAACTGCTCGACGCCGGCTCGCACATCGTCTCCGGCAATGACCTCTACGGCGGCACCTTCCGCCTGTTCGAGCGGGTACGCCGACGCAGCGCCGGGCATGACTTCCACTTCGCCGACCTGGCCCAGCCCGACGCCCTGGAAACGGCGCTGACCGACAAGACTCGCATGGTCTGGGTGGAAACCCCGAGCAACCCGCTGCTGCGCCTGACCGACCTCGCCGCGATCGCCCGCACCTGCCGCGAGCGCGGCATCCTCTGCGTGGCCGACAACACCTTCGCCAGCCCCTACGTGCAGCGCCCGTTGGACCTGGGCTTCGACATCGTCGTGCATTCGACCACCAAGTACCTGAATGGCCACTCCGACGTCATCGGCGGCATTGCCATCGTCGGCGACAACCCCGACCTCGCCGAGCGCCTGGGCTTCCTGCAGAACTCGGTGGGCGCCATCGCCGGCCCGTTCGATGCCTTCCTCACCCTGCGCGGAGTGAAGACCCTCGCCCTGCGCATGGAGCGGCACTGCGCCAATGCGCTGGAGCTGGCCAAGTGGCTGGAGCAACAGCCGCAGGTGAAGCGTGTGTATTACCCCGGCCTGGCCTCGCATCCGCAGCACGAGCTGGCGCGCCGGCAGATGAAGGGCTTCGGCGGGATGATCTCGCTGGACCTGAACACCGACCTGGCGGGTGCGAAGCGCTTTCTGGAGAACGTCCGGTTGTTCGCCCTGGCGGAAAGCCTGGGGGGCGTGGAAAGCCTGATCGAGCACCCGGCGATCATGACCCATGCCAGCATCCCGGCGGAGAATCGCGCGGCGCTGGGGATTGGCGATTCGCTGATTCGCCTGTCGGTGGGGGTGGAAGACGTGGAGGACCTGCGCACCGACCTGGCAAGGGCGTTGGCGACGATCTGACGCGTCGCATCGGTGCGCTTTTCGTAGGAGCGAGCTTGCTCGCGAACCCGCATAACTCCGGAGTTCGGGAGGTTCGCGAGCAAGCTCGCTCCTACAAGAGCCGGAGCTTCGGCGCGGGCTGATGGATTGTCGATCCTACGTTCGAGCTCCCTGCAGAAACGCCAATAAAAAGCCCGCCGATTGGCAGGCTTTTTCATGGAGCGATGGGGGCGTTACACCGCGTGGACGATATGCCCGTCCACCAGGGTGCAACGCACCACGCCCGGCAGGCAGTGGCCGAGGAACGGGCAGTTCTGGCCGCGGGAGTGCCAGGTTTCGCCCGCCAGGGTCTGGCCGTCGGCTTCGAACAGCACCACGTCCGCAGCGGCGCCCACCGCCAGCTTGCCGGCCGGCAGGCGCAGGGCGGCGGCCGGGCCGCTGGAGAGGCGCGAAAGCAGGGTCGGCAGGTCGAGCAGGCCGTCCTGTACCAGGGTCATGGCCAGCGGCAGCAGCAGTTCGACGCTGCTGATGCCCGGGTCGGTGGCGGCGAACGGGGCGTTCTTGGCGTCCGCCTCGTGGGGCTGGTGATGACTGGCGATGGCCTGGATCACGCCGCTCTTCACCGCTTCGCGCAAGGCGTCGCGGTCCTTGCGCGAGCGCAGCGGCGGCTGCACGTGGTACAGGCTGGAGAAGTCCGCCAGCGCCTCGTCGGTGAGGATCAGCTGGTACAGCGCCACGTCGGCGGTGACCGGCAGGCCGCGGGCCTGGGCCTGGGCGATCAGCTCGACGCCACGGGCGCTGGTCAGCTGGCTGAAGTGCGCGCGCACGCCGGACTGTTCCACCAGCAGCAGGTTGCGGGCCAGGGCCACGGTCTCGGCGGTTTCCGGGATGCCGGCCAGGCCGCGGAAGCTGGCGGTCGGGCCTTCGTGGGCGAGGCCGCCTTCGGCCAGGTCATGGTCCTGGGAGGTGAAGATCACGGTCAGGTCGAAGGTCGCCGCGTATTCCAGCGAGCGCAGCAGCACGCGGTTGCTCGCCATCGGCGCCAGGCCGTTGGTGAAGGCCACGCAGCCGGCGTCGCGCAGGGCGACCAGCTCGGACAGTTGTTCGCCGGCCAGGCCCCTGGTCAGTGCGCCGATGGGGAACACCTTGGCGTTGCCGGCCTCGCGGGCGCGGTCGAGGATCAGCTCGGCCACCGCCGAGGTATCCAGCACCGGCTTGGTCTGCGGCGGGAAGCACAGGCTGGTGACGCCACCGGCGGCGGCGGCGCGGGTTTCGCTCTCGATGCTGCCCTTGCGGCTGTAGCCCGGCTCGCGCAGGGCGACGCTCAGGTCCACCAGGCCGGGCGCGGCGACGAGGCCGGCGGCGTCGATTTCCTGGGCGGCGTGGAAGCCGTCGGGGGCGTCGCCGATGGCGACGATGCGGCCGGCCTCGATGTGCAGGTCGCAGACCTTGTCCAGGCCGCTGGCCGGATCGATCAGGTGGGCGCCACGAATACTGACGGTCATTGCGCGTCCTCCTGTTCCAGCTGGCGTTGGGCGTTCTGGCCGCTCATGGCCATGGACAGCACGGCCATACGGATGGCGATGCCGTAGGTGACCTGGTTGAGGATCACCGACTGTTCACCGTCGGCCACGGCGGAGTCGATCTCCACGCCACGGTTGATCGGGCCGGGGTGCATGACGATGGCGTCGGACTTGGCCAGCTTCAGGCGCTTGCCGGTCAGGCCGTAGAGCTTGAAGAACTCGCCCTCGCTGGGCAGCAGGCCACCCTGCATGCGCTCGCGCTGCAGGCGCAGCATGATCACCACGTCGACGTCCTTCAGGCCTTCGTTGGCGTCGGTGTAGACCTTTACCCCGTACTGCTCTTCCAGGCCGACCGGCAGCAGGGTGCGCGGGGCGACGACGCGGATGTCCGGGCAGCCGAGGGTCTTCAGCGCCAGCATGTCGGAGCGGGCCACGCGCGAGTGGAGGATGTCGCCGACGATGGCCACCGAGAGCTTCTCGAAGCTGCCCTTGTGGCGGCGGATGGTCAGCATGTCGAGCATGCCCTGGGTCGGGTGGCCGTGGCGACCGTCGCCGCCGTTGATCACGGCGACGTTGGGGCTGACGTGCTCGGCGATGAAGTGTGCGGCGCCCGAGTCGCTGTGACGCACGACGAACATGTCGGCGGCCATCGCCTCGAGGTTGCGCAGGGTGTCGGTGAGCGTCTCGCCCTTGCTGGTCGAGGAGGTCGACACGTTCAGCGAGATGACGTCGGCGGACAGGCGCTGGGCGGCCAGCTCGAAGGTAGTACGGGTGCGCGTGGAGTTCTCGAAGAACACGTTGCACACGGTCTTGCCGCGCAGCAGCGGGACTTTCTTCACCGCGCGGGCGCCGACTTCGAGGAAGGAGTCGGCGGTGTCGAGGATTTCAGTCAGCAGTTCGCGGGACAACCCGTCGAGCGAGAGGAAGTGGCGCAGCTGGCCCAGGTCGTTGAGCTGCAGCGGGCGCTTGGCGTCGGTCGGCATGTGGCAGGCCCTGAAAGTTGGGGGTGGAGGTCCGGGCGCGCGGAGTTACAGCGCGGTGCTGAGAAGCGTGCGCTCGAGGACGAGTGGTGCGGGACCGCGCAATTTTACCCGCTCGTTGGGTGCCAATGACAGGGTTTCGCCGACGACATCCGGACGAATCGGCAACTCGCGAGCATTCAGGTCCACCAGGCTGACCAGGGTCACGCTGGCCGGGCGACCGTAGTCGAACAGCTCGTTGAGCGCGGCGCGGATGGTCCGGCCGCTCATCAGCACATCGTCCACCAGGACCAGGTGCTGGCCATCGATCTCGAAGGGCAGTTCCGACGGACGGACCTGCGGGTGCAGGCCGCTGCGGGTGAAATCGTCGCGGTAGAAGGACACGTCGAGGATGCCGAGGATCTCGTCGCTGCCCAGCTCCTTGAGCAGTTCCTGGGCGACCCAGATGCCGCCGGTGTGGATGCCGACGAAGCGCGGCGAGTCGATGCCGCGCTGCGCCAGGTAGTTGCGCAGGTCGGTGGCCATGCGGGGGAGGAGTTCGGCGGGGCTGGGCAGGGTCATGACGTCTCCGGTTCGGTTGGCGAGGCCACCCGGCGCGGGCGGCCATCGGGGCGGACCGCTTCCGCAAGGAGTGGTCCGGCAAGCTTAGTGGCTTTCGCTCCCCTGGCGCTGCTTCAGGTCAAGGGGCGCTGCGACGCCTGGGGTCAGGCAGGGGCGTTGTCGGCCAGCCAGCCCTCCAGCAGCAGGGCGGCGGCCAGGGCGTCCACCGGGCGCTCGCGGTAACCATCGCGCTGGCCCTGGGCCAGGCGCTCGCCCTTGGCGGCGTAGGTGGTCAGGCGTTCGTCGTGGGTGTGCACCGGCAGGTTGTAGCGGCCGTGCAGGCGGCGGGCGAATTTCTCGGCGCGCTCGCTCATGTCGCTGGGGCTGCCGTCCATGTTCAGCGGCAGGCCGACGACGATGGCGTCGGGCTGCCATTCCTTGATCAGGGCTTCCACGCGGCTCCAGTCCGGCACGCCGTTCTGTGCCTTGAGCACGCAGAGTTCGCGGGCCTGGCCGGTGATGGCCTGGCCGACGGCGACGCCGATCTGCTTGGTGCCGTAGTCGAAGCCCAGGAGCAGGCGCAGGGGCTTGGCACTCATCAGGCGTGCCCGGCCTGGGCGGTGAGCAGGCTGAGGTTGACCCCCAGGCGCTCGGCAGCCGCCGACAGGCGCTGCTCGGCCGGCACCTCGAAGAGCACCGCCGGGTCGGCGGGGCAGGTCAGCCAGGCGTTGTCGGTGAGTTCCGCTTCCAGCTGGCCGGCTTCCCAGCCCGCGTAGCCGAGGGTGATCAGGTGCTGCGCGGGGCCGCTGCCGTCGGCGATGGCGAACAGCACGTCCTGGGAGGTGGACAGCGACAGCTCGCCCAACTCCAGGGTGGCCTGGAAGCTGCGCCCGGCGGGGTGCAGGACGAAGCCGCGGTCGGTCTGCACCGGGCCACCGTTATAGATGGTCATGCCCTGGCAGCGCACCGGCGGCAGTTCGTCCGGGCGCAGTTGTTCGAGCACGTCGGCGAGGCTCAGGCCACTGGGGCGGTTGATGATCAGGCCCATGGCACCCTGCTCGTTGTGTTCGACGATATAGGTGACGGTCTGGGCGAAGTTGGGGTCCGCCATGTGCGGCATGGCGATCAGGAAATGGTGCTTGAGGGAGCTTGCGGCTGTGCTTTTCATGCCAGCTAGTTTCAGGCCTGGCGCGCCAGGGGACAAGCCTTGAAAACGCCACCGCGTGCCGCCAGGCACGACAGGCTCACTGGCTGGACAGGCGGTCGCCGCGCTCGAAGCGCCAGGTGCGGATGATTTCCAGGCGGTCGATGTCGTTCAGGTCGCCGGAGAAGGGCGCGAACGGCGCGGCCAGGCGCACGATGCGCTGGGCGGCCTGGTCGAGGGTGGCCTGGCCGGAGGACTCCAGCACCTGCACCTCGTAGAGGGAGCCGTCGCGGTTGATCGACACCAGCAGCCGCAGGCTGCCGTAGATGCGCTGGCGGCGGGCTTCGTCGGGGTAGTTGAGGTTGCCGATGCGCTCGATCTTCTTGCGCCATTCCTCTTTATACCAGGCGCCCTTGTCGCGCATGGTCGAGGCGGCGCTCAGGCGGTGGATGCGCGGGCGCTTGGCGTAGGCCTGCTGCTCGCGGGCGAGGTCGGCTTCGAGGCTGGATATCTGTGCGGACAACTGGCTGGAGTCGAACTGCGGCGCGGGCTTGGCGACGGTTTCCGCCTTGGGTGTCCGGGGCTTGGCCTGGACCTTGTCCGGGCGCGGGCTGCGGGTGCTGACGGCGGTCTTGGGCGCTTCCGGGCTCTTGGCCTGGCGCGGGGTGGCCGGCGGGGCGACTTTCTTGACTTCGGTGTCCTGGAACGGCGCCTGCTCGGTGGTCTTGGGGATCGCCTTGTGTTCCAGGGTGCCGCTGCCCTGCTGGTTCATCTGCGCGAGGTAGTCGGCCTTCTCGGGCGCCTTCTCGCTCTTGAAGCTGGCGAGGGTGATTTCCAGGGTTTTGCTCAGTTGGCTGGGCATCGGCATGGTGAAGCCCACGCCGAGCAGGATGGCCACGTGCACGATGGCCGCAACGAACAGGGTGAAACCCAGCCGGTCCGCCGGGCGTACGCCGGAGGACACGGGGAAGTCGGAATGGGTTGCAGCGTTCATTGCGGGTCGCGTAGGCCAGGGTGGGGCGGAAGTCTGCCGACGAGGCTTATAAAAGTCTATGACGCACTGCGCGCCTTGAGCTTTTCGTCGATGACCGTCATCAGCCGCTCGCCGATGCGGGTGTCGTAGGCCGCGTCGATCTCGCGGATGCAGGTCGGGCTGGTGACGTTGATCTCGGTGAGGTTCTCGCCGATCACGTCCAGGCCGACGAACAGCAGGCCGCGCTTGCGCAGTTCCGGGCCGACTTGCGCTGCGATCCAGCGGTCGCGTTCGGTCAGCGGCTGGGCCACGCCACGGCCGCCGGCGGCGAGGTTGCCACGGGTCTCGCCCTGGGCGGGAATGCGCGCCAGGCAGTATTCCACCGGCTCGCCGTCGATCATCAGGATGCGCTTGTCGCCATCCTTGATGGCCGGCAGGTAGCGCTGCGCCATGACCTGCTCCTGGCCGTGGCGGGTCAGGGTCTCGAGGATCACCGAGAGGTTCGGGTCGCCTTCGCGGTGGCGGAAGATCATCGATCCGCCCATGCCATCCAGGGGTTTGAGAATGATGTCACGATGCTCGGCGGCGAACTCGCGCAGAATATCGGACCGGCGACTCACCACGGTGGGCGGCGAGCACTGCGGGAAGAGGGTGGCGAAGTACTTCTCGTTGCAGTCGCGCAGGCTCTGCGGCTTGTTGACCACGAGCGTGCCGGCGCTTTCGGCCTGTTCCAGCAGGTAGGTGGAGTAGACGAACTCGTTGTCGAAGGGCGGGTCCTTGCGCATCAGGATCACGTCCAGGTCCGACAGCGGCTGGTCGATCTCCGCATCCAGCTCGAACCAGTGGGCTGGGTCGTAGAACACCTTGAGCGGACGCATGCGACCGCGGGCGACGTTCTCTTTCTGGTAAAGATCCTGCTGTTCCATATAGAAGAGCTGCCAGCCGCGGGCCTGGGCGGCCAGCAACATGGCCAGCGAGCTGTCCTTCTTGAAACTGATCTGCGCGATGGGGTCCATCACGATCCCGAGGCGTACGCTCATGGGATGTCCTCCTGGGGGAATTCGTCGGCTTGGGGCTGCGACTCGGGGCCGCGCCGCAAAGGCTGAAAATGGACGCTCAGGGTGGCGCTGGATGTGCGCTCGGTCAAGGAAAAAGCCTGCGCGTTCGGGGTCTTATGGCCTGAATTTGCTGGGCGTGGTAAAGATTCTGACGATTGTGGTAAAAGGTTCCCACGATTGGGTCGCAGCCCGACGGTGGCAGGGCGCTTGCGCACTGATATAAAAAGTGGAAAAACGATTCACCGAGATGGTAAGGGCGAACATGGAACAGCATTCCGACGGTTTGAAAGTAATGGTGATCGACGACTCCAAGACGATTCGTCGCACCGCCGAAACCCTGCTGAAGAAAGTCGGCTGCGATGTCATCACAGCCATCGACGGTTTCGATGCTCTGGCCAAGATTGCCGATACCCATCCCAGCATCATCTTCGTCGACATCATGATGCCCCGCCTGGATGGTTATCAGACCTGCGCCCTGATCAAGAACAACAGTGCCTTCAAATCCACGCCGGTGATCATGCTGTCCTCCAAGGACGGCCTGTTCGACAAGGCCAAGGGTCGCATCGTCGGTTCCGACCAGTACCTCACCAAGCCTTTCAGCAAGGAAGAGCTGCTAGGCGCGATCAAGACCCATGTGCCTGACTTTACCCCGGTGGAGCACGCTTCCTGAAGTCCGGCCCTGTGCCGCTGACGCCTTTTCCGTATGGGGACCACAATGGCTCGAATTCTGATTGTTGATGACTCGCCGACCGAGATGTACAAGCTGACCGCGATGCTGGAAAAGCACTCGCACCAGGTACTCAAGGCCGAGAACGGCGCCGACGGCGTGGCCCTGGCCCGCCAGGAAAAGCCGGACGTCGTCCTGATGGACATCGTCATGCCCGGCCTGAACGGCTTCCAGGCGACCCGCCAGCTGTCCAAGGACCCGGAAACCAGCGCGATTCCGGTGATCATCGTCACCACCAAGGACCAGGAAACCGACAAGGTCTGGGGCAAGCGCCAGGGCGCGCGCGACTACCTGACCAAGCCGGTGGACGAAGAAACGCTGCTCAAGACCATCAATGCAGTACTGGCCGGCTGAAGCCGGTCCCTCAAAGAACATAATTATTAGAGAAGGCCAGGGCCGGCATGGCGGAAGTCCAGAGTCCTTTCGAGGTTCTCGTCCAGATCGATCAGCGCTGTCGTCAGTTGGCAGCGGGTCTGCCTGCGCAGCGCGAAGTGGCGCAGAGCTGGAACGGCATTGGCTTTCGCATGGCCGGGCGCCTGTTCGTGGCACCTATGGGGGAGGTCGGCGAGGTTCTTCACGAGCCGCGCTACACACTGCTGCCCGGTGTCCGTGACTGGGTGAGGGGGGTCGCCAACGTGCGCGGCCGCCTGTTGCCGATCATGGACCTGTGCGGCTTCCTCGGCGCGGAGCTGTCGCCTCTGCGCAAACAGCGGCGCGTGCTGGTGGTGGAACACCAGGAAGTCTTTGCCGGCCTCATCGTCGATGAGGTGTTCGGCATGCAGCACTTCCCGGTGGAAACCTTCAGCGAGCAGCTGCCGCCCCTCGAAGCGGTCCTGCAACCCTTTATTCACGGCGTCTTCAATCGAGAACAGCCCTGGTTGGTGTTCAGCCCGCATGCGCTGGCGCAGCACCCGGCGTTTCTCGATGTCGCCAGCTAGATTTTGACCGGTTGGGCCGGCTTGCCGGCCCGTGTTGTGACATGGAAACCGTAATCGTGGTGGGTCCAGGCGGGGGCCGAATATGAAAAATATGAAGGCAGGCAGTCTTTTTTCGGGTGCGCGTAGCAGCTCGCTGATCCTCGGGCTCTTCGTAGTCCTGATCGTGGCGATCGTCTTGCTGTTCGCCAACTTCGCTTACCTCAACACGCAGGCGGACCACGACAAACAGTACATCGGCCACGCCGGCGAACTGCGCGTGCTGTCCCAGCGTATCGCCAAGAACGCCACGGAAGCCGCGGCGGGCAAGGGCGAGGCGTTCAAGCTGCTGAAGGAAGCGCGCAACGACTTCGAAAAGCGCTGGAACATCCTCACCAAGGGTGACGATAGCACCGGCCTGCCGCCGAGCCCGGCCTCGGTACAACCGCAGATGGCGGAAGTGCAGAAGGACTGGGACACCCTGCGCAAGAACGCCGACTCCATCCTTGCCAGCGAACAGACCGTACTGTCCCTGCACCAGGTGGCCGCGACGCTGGCCGAAACCATCCCGCAACTGCAGGTGGAGTACGAAGAGGTCGTCGACATCCTGCTGGAGAACGGCGCCCCGGCCGACCAGGTCGCGGTAGCCCAGCGCCAGTCGCTGCTGGCCGAACGTATCCTCGGCTCGGTGAACAAGGTGCTCGCCGGTGACGAGAACTCCGTCCAGGCCGCCGACAGCTTCGGCCGTGACGCCAGCCTCTTCGGCCGCGTACTCAAGGGCATGAAGGAAGGCAACGCGGCGATGAGCATCTCCAAGGTGACCAACGCCGAGGCAGTGGACCGCCTCAACGAGATTGCCGAGCTCTTCGAATTTGTTTCCGGCTCGGTGGACGAGATCCTCGAGACCTCCCCGGAACTGTTCCAGGTCCGTGAAGCCGCCAACACCATCTTCGGTGGCTCGCAGACCCTGCTGGAGAAGGCCTCCAGCCTGGCCGACGGCTTCGAGAACCTGGCCGAGGGCCGTGTGTTCAACCAGGTCGCCAGCGCCGCGCTGGGTGTGATCGCCCTGGGCGCGATCATCCTCATCGGCCTGGTGATGGTGCGTGAAGCCAAGCGCAGCCTGGCCGAGACCCACGAGAAGAACGAACGCAACCAGGCGGCGATCCTGCGATTGCTCGATGAAATCGCCGACCTCGCCGACGGTGACCTGACGGTGGCCGCGACCGTGACCGAGGACTTCACCGGTGCGATCGCGGACTCCATCAACTACTCCATCGACCAGCTCCGCGAGCTGGTGGAAACCATCAACCTGACCGCCGTGCAGGTGGCCGCCGCCGCCCAGGAAACCCAGGCCACCGCCATGCACCTGGCCGAGGCGTCCGAGCACCAGGCCCAGGAAATCGCCGGCGCCTCCGCCGCGATCAACGAAATGGCCGTGTCCATCGACCAGGTATCGGCGAACGCCTCCGAGTCCTCGGCGGTAGCGGAACGTTCCGTAGCCATCGCCAACAAGGGCAACGAAGTGGTGCACAACACCATCACCGGCATGGACAACATCCGCGAGCAGATCCAGGACACCTCCAAGCGGATCAAGCGCCTGGGTGAATCGTCCCAGGAGATCGGTGACATCGTCAGCCTGATCAACGACATTGCCGACCAGACCAACATCCTCGCCCTGAACGCCGCGATCCAGGCGTCGATGGCGGGCGACGCGGGCCGTGGCTTCGCCGTGGTAGCGGACGAAGTACAGCGCCTGGCGGAACGCTCCTCGGCGGCGACCAAGCAGATCGAGGCGCTGGTGAAGACCATTCAGACCGACACCAACGAGGCGGTGATCTCGATGGAACAGACCACCTCCGAGGTGGTGCGCGGCGCCCGCCTGGCGCAGGACGCCGGTGTGGCCCTGGAAGAGATCGAGAAGGTATCCAAGACCCTGGCGGCGCTGATCCAGAACATTTCCAACGCCGCCCGTCAGCAGGCGTCCTCCGCCGGCCACATTTCCAACACCATGAACGTGATCCAGGAGATCACCTCGCAGACCTCCGCCGGTACCACCGCCACCGCGCGCAGCATTGGTAACCTGGCGAAGATGGCGAGTGAAATGCGTAATTCCGTATCCGGCTTCAAACTGCCGGACATTGCGGAACAGGCCTGAGCAGAGGAGGTGTGCTGCTCTTTGCCGGGTAGCGCACGACAGTCTTGAGCGAGGGGCGCGACATGCAGGCAAGTGGCGTCTGGTCGTTGCAGCCGTTGGCCGATATGTCGGCCGCGGAGTTCCGCGACTGGCAGGCACTGTTGGAAGACCGGACCGGCGTTGTCGTCAACGAACAGCGCCGCGCCTTCCTGCAGACCAGCCTGGGCGCACGCATGCGCGAACTGGGCATCGCCGACTACGGCAGCTACTACCGGCAGGTCATCGACGGCCCGCGCGGCGCGGTCGAGTGGTCGAACCTGCTGGATCGCCTCACCGTTCAGGAAACCCGTTTCTTTCGCCACAAGCCCTCCTTCGACCTGCTCGAGCGCTACCTGCACCAGCGCGTCGAGGATGTCGGCGAGAGCCGGCCGCTGGCCTTGTGGAGCGTGGGCTGTTCCAGTGGCGAGGAGCCATATTCCCTGGGCATGGTCGCCACGCGGGTCCTGGAGGCCGCGGGACGCACACCGCTGTTCGGCGTGACCGGGACCGATATCAGCCTCAATGCCCTGAGCCGGGCGCGCGAGGCGGTGTATGCGGCACGCAAGCTGGATGAGTTCGACGCCGCGTTGACCGAACGCTTTTTCCGCGTGCGGGACGACGGGCGCTATCAGGTGATACCGAGTCTGGCCGAGCGCGTCTGTTGCGCCCGGTTGAATGTGCTGGAACTGGCCCAGGCGCCAATGTCCGGCATGGATGTGATCTTTTGCCAGAACCTGCTGATCTATTTCCGCCGCTGGCGGCGGCGGGAAATCCTCAATCGCCTGGCCGAGCGGCTGGCGCCAGGGGGACTGCTGGTGGTCGGCGTCGGCGAGGTGGTGGATTGGCACCATCCGGCCCTCGAACCGGTCGCCGATGAGCGCGTTCTGGCCTTTACCCGGAAGGGATGACACAGACACATGAGTGGAGTGGCTATGGGTGATCGGCACGATTATGTCGCCCTGGAATGGGTAAAAGGCGAGATTGCCGAAACGCTCAAGCAGGCGCGGCAGGCGCTCGAATCCTACGTCGAGAATCCCCAGGACCCGACGCGGATAGGCTTTTGCCTCGCCTATATCCACCAGGTGCGGGGCACCCTGCAGATGGTGGAGTTCTACGGCGCGGCACTGCTGGCCGAGGAAATGGAGCACCTGACCCAGGCGCTGATCGACCAGCGCGTCACCAGCCAGGGCGAAGCGCTGGAAGTGCTGATGCAGGCGATCCTGCAGCTGCCGGTGTACCTGGATCGCATCCAGAGCGCCCGCCGCGACCTGCCGATGGTGGTGCTGCCGCTGCTCAACGACCTGCGCACCGCCCGTGGCGAGAAGCTGCTGTCGGAAACCAGCCTGTTCGCCCCCGATCTCTCCCGCAGCGCCTCGGCGCTGCCGGTGGATGCCCTGGCGCGCCTGCGCACCGCCGAGTTCCCGGCGCTGCTGCGCAAGCTGCGGCAGATGCTGCAGGTCGCCCTGGTGGGCGTCATCCGCAACCAGGACCTGCCGACCAACCTGGGCTACATGGCGCGCGTCTTCGCCCGCCTGGAATCCCTGTGCAAGGACGCCCCGCTGGGCCGCCTGTGGGTGATCGCCTCGGCCATCGTCGAAGGCCTGGCCAACGGCAGCATCGCCAACGGCACCTCCATGCGCAACCTGCTGCGCCAGGTCGACCGCGAGTTCAAGCGCCTGGTCGACCAGGGCGCCGACGCCATGAACCAGCCGGCGCCGGACGAACTGATCAAGAACCTGCTGTTCTACGTGGCCAAGGCCTCCGGCCAGTCGCCGCGCGTGCGCGCGGTGAAGGACGAGTACCGCCTGGACGACGCCCTGCCCGGCGAGGCGGTGGTCGACGAGGAACGCGCCCGCCTGGCCGGCCCGGACCGCGACGCCATGCGCTCGGTGGTGGGGGCGCTGTGCGAGGAGCTGGTGCGGGTCAAGGACAGCCTCGACCTCTTCGTGCGCAGCGACCGCAGCGTGGTGGGCGAGCTGGAAAGCCTGCTGGCGCCGCTCAAGCAGATCGCCGATACCCTCGCGGTGCTGGGCTTCGGCCAGCCGCGCAAGGTCATCCTCGACCAGATCGAGGTGGTCGGCGCCCTGGCGCGCGGCCAGCGCAAGCCGGATGACGCAACGCTGATGGACGTGGCCGGCGCGCTGCTCTACGTCGAAGCGACCCTGGCCGGCATGGTCGGCCCGAGCGAAGCGCCGGGCAGCGAGGAAAGCCGCCTGCCGACCACCGATGTCGAGCAGATCCACCAGGTGGTGATCAAGGAAGCGCGCAATGGCCTGGAACTGGCCAAGGACGCGATCATCGAGTTCATCGCCTCGCAGTGGAACCACGAACACCTGGCCCGCGTGCCGGAGCTGCTGACGCAGGTGCGCGGCGGCCTGGCGATGATCTCCCAGGAGCGCGCCGCCCGGCTGCTGGAAGCCTGCAACCGCTATATCCAGGAACAGCTGCTGGTGCGCCAGGCCGTGCCGGACTGGCACAGTCTCGACACCCTGGCCGACGCCATGACCGGCGTCGAGTACTACCTGGAGCGCCTGTCCGAGGACCAGGGCACCCAGAGCGACCTGATTCTCGACGTCGCCGAGGAGAGCCTGGAAAGCCTGGGCTATTCCCTCAAGCCGCGTCCGTCGATCCTCGATGCCGCCGAGCCGCCGGCTCCGGCGCCGCTGGACAATCCGCTGGACGAAATCGACGTGCTCGCCAGCGCGGCCCTGTCCGCCGAGCTCGGCGTCGAAGCGGCACTGCCGGAGGCACCCCGCGCCGAACTGGCGGAAGCGTTGCCGGGCGTTCCCGTGGAGGATTTCAGCGCCCTGCCGATGCCGGACGAGCGCGAGCCGATCACCACGCCGGAGCCGAGCGAACCGGTCTGGGAGCTGGACAGCGTCGCCGAGCCCGTGGCCTCGGAGGAGAACCTTTGGGACACGCTCGACCTGGGCAGCGCGCCTGGCCAGCCTGAAGATCCGAGCGAGACGCCGGCCGAAACCGCCAGCGCCGAACCGGGCTGGTTGCTTGAGCCGGTGGGCGAAACCGCCCCCGCCACCGAATCGACCGCGTCCGCCCCGGCGGACGCGCTGAACTGGGACATCGAACTGCCCGCCGCCGAACAGCCGCTGGTCAGCGATGATAACTGGACCCTCGGCGAACTGTCCGAGACACCCGCCGTGGCCGAGGGCGTCGACCTCAGCCTGGATGCGCCTTTGGCGCTGGACGAACTGCCCGGCAGCGTCGAACCGGTTGCCCCGGACGTA